>JANYDR010000612.1 GCA_025363495.1 Cyclobacteriaceae bacterium
CTTTTTAACAGCCTGAACGCCCTTACGCATTTGGTTTATGAAGACCAGGACAAGGCAGCGCAATTTATCAAACAACTTTCGGAGGTTTATCGTTACGTGCTTGATACGAGGGATAAAGAAGTTGTTCCAATAGAGGAAGAGTTAAAATTTATCGATTCCTATCTTTTCCTGCAGAAAATAAGATTTGGCGACAAATTGAAAGTGGAAATCAATCTCGTCGGAGTCAGGGCAGCAGTAGCACCACTGGCATTGCAGATGCTGATCGAAAATGCCATCAAGCACAATGTTATTTCTGAGGAAGATCCCCTTGTCCTGAAATTGTATGTTGAAAATTCATTCATAGTCGTTGAGAATGCGATTAATAAAAAAAGCACTCTTGAGGAATCATCGCCCGGTCTTGGGTTGGAGAACATTAGAAGACGTTATGATTTTTTGGGGAACGAAAAAGTTGTCGTTACCGATGATGCTGGTAAGTTTATCGTAAAATTACCTGTCCTTATTAATGCCTAAATGAAAATATTGATCATTGAAGACGAGCCTCAGGCGGCTGAACGATTGGAAAACCTGGTTAAGCAGATTTCTCCTGATTCCGTTATAACAGGAAAACTTGATTCTGTAAAGCGCTCTGTGGAGTTGCTTAGCAGGGATCAATCCCCCGACCTGATTTTTATGGACATCCAACTGGCTGATGGACTTAGCTTTGAAATTTTTGACAAAGTGGAAGTAAAGTCTCCTGTAATCTTTACTACTGCTTATAATGAGTATGCTTTGAAAGCATTTAAGGTAAATAGTATTGATTATATCCTAAAACCTGTTGACAAAGACGAGCTTTCGGCGGCGTTTAAAAAATATGATAGACTTACCGGAAAGGATGTTCCCCGCGAGAAAATGATGGAAAGCATTGGATATGCTGTTCAGATGCTGACGAAGAAATATAAGGAACGATTCGTTATCAAAGTGGGAGAGCACCTGAAGTCGGTGGAGGTCAGAGATATATTGTTTTTTTATAGTTTGGAGAAAGTAACGTTTGCTCAAACAAGTGATGGCCGCAAACATATTCTTGATTTCACCCTGGATCAGCTTGAGGGTCTGATCGATCCTAACCGGTTTTTTCGCATCAATCGCAAATACTTCATATCGATCAACTCTCTTCAAGACATGGTTAGCTTCACCAACAGCCGCCTCCGGCTAGTGCTGAAGACAAGTGATGACGGGGATGTTATTGTGGCGAGAGAAAGAGTGCAGGAGTTTAAGGAATGGCTTGATAAGTAAGGAGCTTAAAGTTAAAAGTTGAAAGTTTAAAGCTTAAAGCTTGGTCGTGGTTTGTTAAACTATTTTCCTTTCATTCGATATATTTCACTGACCTTCCATTTTCAACTTTCTAAAATGGCATTACTTTATTCGGAAGACCTCGACTTGCTCACCAACAAATAGTGTATCAAATTCTCCCTTGAGAAATCGTTGTTCAGGATTCAGATTTTCGTACTAACTTTAATCAAGCTTTCAACTTTTCACTTTCAACTGTCCATGCCTTGCATTAACTGCGGAACAGAAGTAACTGATAAATTCTGCGCTCATTGCGGCCAGCCGAATCCGCCAAGAAAACTCACGTTTGGTAATCTCTACCACGATTTCCAGGCCCGCATTTATGGGTTTGATGGGATGTTTCCCAGGACCTTAAAAGATATTACAATTCATCCTGGAAAGGCATCGAGGAGCTTCATCTCAGGAAACCGCGTATTATACTATGGACCAGTCGGTTATTTCTTCCTGATGATCACGGTATTATTGCTGATTATGGGTATGCTGGATGTTGATCCTGTCACATTTATGAAAACGGCTAAGAATTCTTTTGCGGGTGATATAAAGCCCGGTAGTGGTCAGGAAAAATTTACGGAGGCTGTCTTCAAATTTGTTGCTGATAATTTGAAGGTATTTTCTTTCACATTGGTACCATTGCAAGCTTTTACTTCCCGGTACTTATTTTTTCGTAAGAGCGGCTATAGCTTTCTGGAGAATTCCGTTTTGCCATTTTATGTTCAGGGTCACGTTTACTGGCTTACAATTCTCAGTGTGATCTACTTTAAGACAACGGACACAGCCTTTCCAAACATTATCGTTATTGTAATCTCAATTGTTTATTTTGGTTTTGCTTATTCGAATTTCTTCGATTACCAGTCAAAGGTGAAAGCTTTTCTGAAAGGTATTGGCGTATACCTGGCTGCTCAATTTTTATTTGTTGTATTGATCTCGATCGGGATCTTTATAATCGCTGCACTTTATCCTGAAGTATTTCAAATGCTTAAACCGTCAAACAATAAATAAAACAATTCTCCATTGACAAATCGTTGGTCAGGATTCAGATTTTCATACTAACTTTAATCAAGTTTTCCACTTTCGACTTTCTACTCCCCATGCCTTGCGTCAACTGTGGTACTGAAGTCAATTCAAAATTCTGCCCAAACTGCGGACAGCGGGCCGCTGTGAAGCGAATAACCTTTAAGGAAGGGTGGTATGACTTCTGGGCCCACGTTTATGGATTTGATGGCATGTTACCAAGAACACTCCGGGATTTGACAATTCGGCCAGGTGTTACGATAAGAGAGTTTATATCGGGTAACCGCACTGTCTATTACGGCCCGGTTGGCTATTTCTTTTTGATGATTACTGTCGTGCTTTTGGTGATGAGCTTGCTTGAGGTTGATCTTGTTAATTTCATAAAAGATGGTCACGGACTTTCCCCACTTCACCCAAAGGTCAACAGTGACGATAACAATGCTGTTTCAAGGATACTTAAAGTAGTGTCAGATAATATCAAATTTATAGCTTTTACGATTATTCCCTTACAGGCATTAAGTGCACGTTATATATTCTTCAGAAAAAGTGGCCTCAATTATCTTGAGCATTCAATTCTGCCCTTTTATATTCTTGGACATCTTTATTGGCTCACGATCCTTGTCGTCCTTGATTACAAGTATCTGGGTGATGTCATACCTAATACTCCGTTAGCAATTGTTTCGATACTTTTTTTTGCATTTGTCTACTCTAACTTAATTAATTACCAGCCAAAATGGAAGTCCTTTTTGAAAGGAATAGGGGTAGTCACCGTTGCGCAGATCATGTTTGTTTTGCTGATAGCTTTGTTCATCATCATAGTGTCTGCAATCAATCCCGATTTCTACGAAATGATTAAACCGGCAAGTGGTAAATAGGAGGGCGAATTTGAGGCCTTCTGGCGTATGGTCGACGAATTCAGCTTCGCTGAATTTTATTTCACCACAGGAGTCACGGGAGTACACGGAGTAAATACACACAACTTTGTAAATCAAAAAAATATTTTAACTAGCTAGAATTCTCTAAGTTGTCGTGTGTGGAGAGCGGTAAAATTCTCTGTGGAAATCTCAGTGTGCTCCGTGCCGTGGTGAATTGCATTCAGCGCATCCATGCGCCGTCAAGTTCTCTAAATTACAGTGCTAATTGTCATCCCTCTGACAAACCTTTGTTTTGGAAAATGAGTTTCATTCATCAACTTTATAAAATACAATTGTCATGAATACAAAAGTCATCATCTACTGGGTTGCGCGCATCCTTGCGGCGATAATCATGTTTCAAACATTGTTTTTTAAATTCACTGCTTCTCCCGAATCAGTCTACATTTTTACGACGGTGGGAATGGAGCCATGGGGACGGATCGGTGTCGGAATACTGGAGTTGATTGCATCTGTTCTTATTATCATTCCGGTTACCGCCTGGTTAGGAGCGGGGCTGGCGTTGGGATTAATGGCCGGAGCCATAGGCATGCACTTAACGTTACTTGGTATCGAAGTGAAAGGCGACGGTGGTCAGTTATTTATATATGCTGTAACTGTTACCGTTTGTTCGTTGTATGTTTTGTGGTATGATCAGGATAAGATAAAGGGGATTATAAAGTGGCTTACTGGTAAGTAGTCATGCTTTGTCGATTTATATTGCATTTTGTCTGTAGTCGATGTTTCCACCGATCTCAGAACCAGCAGCTTGCTGCATCCGTGGATTTTACACGCGAGCAATAAAGCATTCAATTGTATTTATCCATGAAAATCCGTGTCATTCCATCTAACATCTTTTTTTGCCACAGATGCACACAGATCATTGCTGATAATTCGTTTGCTGGTAAAGAAAATAACACAGATCGGCAGCTTCGCTGCCTGTTTGTGGAAATCTGTGCAATCTGTGGCAAGCCTCCGCATGCGAAGCTAGCCAGTTAGCAACGTCGTTTTACGCTGAAGGCGTATTAGAATCCGTGGCAAAGTTTTTTTAGTTCGGCTTAAGTCCGTTAGAACTACAGTTGGAGTTATGAAAAATTAGAAGCTGAACAGCGACCAAAGGCAAATATGACAAAGTAGGACTAAAGCATTATTTCTTTATCATCGCCAGCACCTTTTCAACATCAGGTTGTAACTCAGGCGCTTCTTTAAAAAAACTTCTAAAACTTTCCGTCAGGTAGTTCGGGATGGTTTGATTACTTGAAACTTTCATCGTGATGTCTTTCAATACATCAAGCGCATCATTTTTAGATGTTATTGAGCTGCTTTCAATCTTACTTTTGAGAGAGTTAAGAGCGGCTACCTTAGGATCATCAAGAGCTGCTGAGGAATTTATGTTTGCTGACTTTGTCTGTAAATCAAGACAACTGTTATATTCTCTAACTATTTTGTCAACGTCTTTTCTGCTGAATTCCTCTTTCAAAATTCTCTCCTTAAAGTCTCTACAGTCATTCAAAAAATTGGACATTACTTTTTTGAAAGAGAGGTTTGGTAGTTCTATAGATGAACCATCGCGCTTCACAAGATAGGGGGTATCATAAATATAACCGTTCGGTTGACGACCATTGTATTGACTTAAAAAT
>JANYDR010000235.1 GCA_025363495.1 Cyclobacteriaceae bacterium
CCAATGCGGAGGTTTCCAGACTTTGTGATCGTCGTTTCGGAATTGGTGCCGATGGTTTGATACTGCTTGAAAAAGATCCATCAGTAGATTTTAAAATGGTCTATCGCAATGCTGATGGAAGTGAAAGCTTTTGCGGCAATGGATGCCGCGCCATTCTTCACTTTGCAAAAAAACTTGGTATTATTAAAGATACCGCCTCTTTCTCTGCCTATGATGGTAAACATACTGGACAGATTTTACCAGATGGCAACATTCGTTTTTCATTGGCAGATGTAAATGCCATCGAACCTAAGGGGGAAGATCTTTATATCAACACCGGAACTGATCACAACATACGTTTTGTAAAAAATCTCGATTCCTATCCTGTAGCAGAAGAGGGAAGAAAAATTCGTTACGGCGATTTATATAAGCCACGCGGCACCAATGCCGATTTCGTGGAAGTCAAGCCAGACAATAGCGTTTCTTTCAGGATCTATGAGCGTGGTGTTGAGGCAGAGACTTATTCGAGCGGCTCCGGAGCAACGGCCTGCGCACTTGCTGTAGCTAAAAAATTCGGCCATTCCTCTCCCATTATACTAACCGCTCCGGGCGGAAAGCTGGTAGTTGACTTTGAAACCGGCCAGAACGGCACGTTTCACAACATTTATCTTACCGGACCAGTAGAACTTGTATTTGAGACGGAGTCTGCCAAAATGCCTTTGGAACTATAATTGCACCCCTGAAAATCTTAACTTTACGGCCCGTTTTAATAGTTGTCGGCTGCTTGTTAATGATTAATAGGCCTTTAAACGCCTTTTGACCTGACAAACAGCTAAAACTAAGACGCTTAACGATTACACATGCTAAAACTTATTGCCAAATTATTCGGCACGAAATCCGAGAAAGACATCAAACGAGCGATGCCGCTGGTAGAAGCTACTAAAAAGGAAGAGGAGAAGCTCAAGTCATTGTCGCACGATGAATTAAGGGGACAAACAAAGGAAGTCCAGAGTTATATAAACGAGCAGTTGAAACCTATTGATGACCAACTGGCCTCGTTACACAAACAGGTAAGCGACCAACCCGACCTTGATCTCCATGAAAAAGAGGCAATCTTCAATCAAATTGATCAGATTGAAAAAGACCGCAACAAAGAACTGGAGAAAGTACTAACCGATATTCTTCCAAGAGCATTTGCTATTGTCCGTGAAACCGCAAGACGCTTTAAAGAAAATGAATACCTCGAAGTAACAGCAACCGAAGCGGATCATCATTTTGCTCTTCGTCATCCGAATATAAAGATTGAAGGCGGCAAAGCATTATGGCATAATCAATGGATGGCAGCCGGAAATATGATCACCTGGGACATGGTACATTATGATGTACAGATCATTGGCGGTATCGTTCTTCATGAGGGAAAGATTTCAGAGATGGCAACCGGTGAAGGAAAAACACTGGTGGCAACATTCCCGGCGTTCCTCAATGCATTGGCAAAACGTGGAGTACATATTGTATCGGTCAATACTTACCTCGTGGTTCGTGATAGTGAGTGGATGGGACCTTTATTTCAGTTTCATGGTCTTACTGTAGACTGTATCGACAAGCACGAACCAAACTCTATCGCGCGACGCAATGCTTATCAGGCTGACATCACATACGGTACTAATAATGAATTCGGCTTTGATTACCTCCGTGATAACATGGCCCGCGATCCGGAAGAACTAGTACAACGCAGTCACCACTTTGCAATGGTCGATGAAGTGGATAGCGTGTTGGTAGACGAAGCACGGACTCCACTTATTATATCAGGTCCGATACCTCGCGGAGATCAGCATGAATTTTACGATCTGAAGCCCCGTATTTTTAAAGTTGTTGAAGCCCAAAAGAAACTTGTCAATCAGTTCTTGAATGATGCGAGGAAACAGCTTGAGGAAGGCAATGAAAAAGACGGAGGCCTTTCACTATTTCGCGCACATCGTGGTATGCCAAAGTTCAAGCCATTAATCAAATATCTTAGCGAAACCGGACACAAAAATGTTCTGCAGAGAACAGAAAACTATCATTTACAGGATAATAAAAAAGAAATGCCGAATGCGGACGCTCCGCTCTTCTTCATCATTGATGAAAAAGATAACAGCGTTGAATTAACCGACAAGGGCATTGATTTGATAACAGGCGAAGGTGAAGATCCAAGATTATTCATCCTTCCTGAAATCGGAATGGAACTTAATCAAATTGAAAAGGACAACACACTTGATGGTCCTGCCAAGTTTGAAAAGAAAGAAGAACTCATTCGTGATTATTCTACCAAGTCGCAACGCATTCATAGTATTAACCAGTTACTCAAGGCATACACCTTATTCGAAAAAGATACAGAGTATATTATCGTTGATGGCAAAGTAAAAATAGTTGACGAGCAAACGGGTCGTGTTCTGGACGGAAGACGCTATTCAGACGGATTGCACCAGGCTATTGAGGCTAAGGAAAATGTTAAAGTAGAAGATGCTACACAGACATACGCTACCGTTACGCTTCAGAATTATTTCCGAATGTATCATAAGCTGGCTGGTATGACCGGTACAGCCGAAACGGAAGCTGGCGAATTATGGGATATCTATAAGCTTGATGTTGTTGTAATTCCTACCAACAAACCAGTAACACGTAAAGACATGGATGACCTCGTGCATAAAACCATGCGCGAAAAATTCAATGCCGTAGTTGAAGAAATTGTGGATCTCACCAAACTGGGAAGACCGGTGCTTGTGGGTACTACTTCCGTGGAAATTTCGGAATTGCTTAGCCGCATGCTGCAATTGCGTAAGATCAAGCATAATGTGTTAAATGCGAAACAACATCAACGAGAAGCAGAAATTGTAGCAGAAGCGGGGAAACCCGGAACTGTAACAATCGCTACTAACATGGCAGGTCGCGGTACAGATATCAAACTTACCCCAGAGTCACGTGCATCGGGTGGTCTTGCCATCATTGGTACCGAACGCCACGAGTCGCGAAGGGTAGATCGTCAGTTGCGTGGTCGCGCGGGACGTCAGGGGGATCCCGGTACTTCCAAGTTTTATGTTTCTCTTGAAGACAATCTCATGCGCCTCTTCATGCCGGAACGTATCGCGAGGATCATGGATCGTCTTGGATTAAAAGAAGGAGAGGTGATTTCACATTCAATGGTTACAAACTCCATTGAACGTGCGCAGAAGAAAGTAGAAGAGAACAACTTTGGTATCCGTAAGCGATTGCTGGAGTATGATAACGTTATGAACTCACAGCGTGAAGTCATTTACAGAAGAAGACGCAATGCTCTGTTTGGCGAACGTCTTCAACTGGATATTCTCAATATGCTTTTCGATACATGCGATGATCTCGTTGCAAATGCGAAGGCCGGAGAAGGGTTCCAAAACTTTAAGGTCAATTTATTAAGTACACTGGGTCTTGATTTCGCAATCACCGAAGATGAGTATGCCAGTCTTGATCAAATTAAGCTCACTGAGAAATTATATGAGCAAGCGCTTAGTCACTATGAAACTAAAAACAAGGCTGCTGCTCAGAAAGCGTTACCTGTTATTCTCGATATTTACAAAACACGTGGTGCTACGATTCAAAATATTTCAGTTCCATTCAGTGATGGCGTTAAGCAAATTGATGTAGCCGCACCTTTGCAAAAATGTGTTGAGACCAACAATGGTGAGTTGATTCGTTCAATGGAAAAAATGATAACGCTTGCCATCATCGATCATCAGTGGAAAGAACATCTTCGCGATATGGATGACCTGAAGCAAAGTGTTCAGAATGCAGTTTATGAGCAAAAGGATCCACTCCTGATTTATAAATTTGAGGGCTTCGAAGCGTTCAAGCGTTTTATTTCACGAGTGAACGAAGAGACGATTTCTTTTCTCATGAAAGCGGAAATCCCTACACAGGAACCAGAACGTTTGCAAGAAGCCAGGACCCAAAAGCGTCAGCGATTCAGTGAACAAAAAGACGAATCCCGTTCACTTCTTCAAGGCGGCGGAAGCGAACCGGCAGCCCCACAAAATGAAGTTGAGCAGAAAGTAATGCCAATCAAGTCAGAGAAAATGGCCGGGCGTAATGATAAAGTTACTGTTCAGTATCCCGATGGCAAGGTGTTGAAAGATGTGAAGTACAAGAAAGTGGAAGATGACATAAAGAGCGGTCGTTGTATTGTGATCGAACAATAGATAGTGTACATAATGAATTACCTTTTTAGAATGAAGGATTTTTTTAGCTGCCTTGGTCAGTCTGGCTTTGTATTCATTATTCTGCTTTCATCATTCTCCTGTGCAGCACAAAAAAATGGTTCCAAGCCATATTATCACGAAGATCTGTATTCGCTTCGCCCAAAATTTCCGGACCCTGTCGATTCATCCACTCAGGCTGAAATGCCAAAAAAAAATGAAGTAGTTCCAACACACAACGTCAATAAAAAAGTTGATGGCGTGCTGGATAGCATTAACCATTTCAACGCTACACGCAAATTCATTGACGGCTACACCATCCAGATTTACTCCGGTCAGAACCGGGAAGAAGCAATGAACTCCAAAAAGAAAATGACAACGGATGCTCCGGATTTGACTTCTGAAATGGAGTACAACCAACCTAAGTTTCGGGTTCGTACTGGAAGTTATTTTTCACGTCTCGAAGCACAGAAAGATTTACTGCGCATGAAACGTCTCTTCCCCAATGCGATTCTGGTGCCCGAAAAAATCCAAGTACGCTAATGTCCCTACTTCAATCCGTTCAGGAAAAATCAAAAAGCAATGCCGCAGAAGTGGTAAAATGGCGAAGATATTTACATGCGAATCCCGAGCTTTCTTATAAAGAATTTAATACGGCAAAGTTCATCGCACAAACTCTGCGTGATGCTGGATTGAATCCGATAGAAGGTATAGCTGGCACTGGTCTAATTGTAATGATCGAGGGTAAAAATCCTTTTAAAAAAACAGTTGCCCTTCGAGCAGATATGGATGCACTGCCCATCACCGAGGCAAATACTGTTGAGTATAAGTCAAAGAATACTGGAGTAATGCACGCTTGCGGTCATGATGTGCATACATCTTCCCTGCTGGGAACAGCCAAAATCTTAAATAGCCTGAAAGATAAATTTGAAGGTACCGTTAAACTTATTTTTCAACCCGGTGAAGAAAAAAATCCGGGTGGCGCTTCCTATATGATAAAAGAAGGAGTATTGGAAAATCCAAGACCTGCATCTATTATTGGTCAGCATGTAATGCCGCTATTGCCCGTAGGTAAAATTGGTTTTCGTGAGGGCATGTATATGGCGAGTTCCGATGAGATCTATCTTACGGTGATCGGTAAGGGAGGTCATGCCTCTACTCCAGAACTGATGATTGACCCTGTTGTCATTGCTTCACATATTATCATAGCCGTGCAACAAATCATTAGCAGAAATGCAAGTCCAAAGCAGCCCACTGTACTTTCTTTTGGAAAAATTTCTGCAGAAGGCGCTACGAATATCATTCCAAATGAAGTGAATATTGCCGGCACATTTCGCGCATTGAATGAAGTATGGCGCAAAGAAGCGCTCATAAAAATCAAAAAAATGGCAGAAGGTATAGCTGAAAGTATGGGAGGAAGATGCGAGGTAGACATATCGCACGGATATCCATATCTTGAAAATAATCCGGAGCTCACTCAACGTATTCGCAAAGCAGCGGAAGAATATGTAGGGAAGGAAAATGTAGTCGATATTGATCTCACACTGGGTTCTGAAGACTTCGCCTACTATTCTCATGTTATTCCCGCCTCTTTTTATCGCCTTGGAACGCGCAACGAAGCGAAGGGAATTACTTCCTATGTCCACACTCCCACTTTTGATATTGATGAAGATGCGCTTGCCATTGGTCCAGGATTAATGGCCTGGATGGCATTAAAAGAATTAGGTAATTAAATTCTTCTTTCACTGTTGACAATGGACATGAATGCATCATTCATCAATATCCTTTCAACGATCATCATCTTTCAGCTTGCTTTTTTATCACTTTTCTTATTCACAAGCTCGAAAGGAAAAAAAATATCAAACAGAATCCTGGCATTATTCTTTATCTGGCTTATCCTAAATCTAACTGATGCTCTTCTTACTTATTCCGGCTATTATGAAAACTTCCCTTCTTTTGCTCATCTCGAGGATGGATTGATTTTCCTTGTAGGCCCGTTGATATATTTCTACACGCTATCAGTAGTCTATAAAGATTTTTCATTTAAGAAGGTTGATCTGCTTCATCTGCTGCCGTTTATCCTTGCCACTTCGGCTTATCAGATTTATTATCATCTGCAAACAGCTGAGTATCAGAAACAAATTCAAACTGCTATCACCGAGCAAAAGCTTCCCGTTGCATTTTATTTTACTATTTCTTTTGTTTATCTCCATATAGGAATTTACTTATACCAAGCCTTTCAACTGCTTCGTTACTATCATCACAAGATAAAAGATCAATTTTCATCATTGAGTAAGATACGGCTCGATTGGCTCTTCTTCTTCTTAGGTTTCATCGCTGTCATTTTTGTTATTTCTGTTATTTATTCATTTCTACCGGTCACTGAGTTTCGGAAATACTTTGAAGCTTCTTTTCTTTTACCATTCGTAATTATTTTCTTTTTCACGAGCTCTGTTGCCTGGAAGGGGATGAAACAGCCCGATATTTTCTCCGGCATTGAATATAATCCCGAAGAAAAAAAATATGCAGGATCCGGGTTATCTGAAAATGAGAAAAATCAGATCGGGCAAAAGCTGGTACAATTATTCAATGAAGAAAAGCCTTTTCTTATTCCTGATCTGACAATTGATCAGCTGGCTGACAAACTTGAAACCACCTCAAAAAAGCTATCGCAAGTCATCAACGAAACATTCCACCAGAATTTCTTTGATTTTGTAAACACTCATCGCATTGAAGAAGTTAAAAAGATTTTGACCGAATCAAACGATGTGAAGCTTACTGTCCTTGAGGTTATGTATCACTGCGGATTCAATTCTAAATCTTCGTTTAACACTATTTTCAGAAAAAAAACAGGCCTCACGCCGAGTGAGTTTCGAAAGACTGCGATTGCCAGATTCTCATAAGTTCTCGATGATTTTAGTCAATTAGACCGCTCCAAATGAAGGTGTGTCCTAATACCTAATAAGTTTGAGTTCCGGATTAAACCGTTCGACTTCCTGATTCCGGTCGATCTGGGCCTTTTTTCGAACGTTTTTTGAATAAAAATCAAAACGTTATGAAAACCAAATCCAATTATTCACTGGCAGCATTGTGGCTGCTATCTGTAATCTGCTTCATTCTTGTTTCTCCAAAATGGGTGTTCGCTCCTGCAGCCTGGTTTGCACCAGCACTATTGATCATCGTCATGCAAAGTCTAAAGATCGTCAGATCGATTATCATCGGATTCCTGGCATTGTTTGTAAGTGGACTCGTTGCCAATTATCATGTCATGCCGTTTCCGGGAATATTTTTCGTGTTAATTACTTTCACCACATCACTAATGATTCTTATTCCATATGTGCTACATCGTCTTCTTTACCTCCGTTACAATTCATGGATCTCAATTTTTATTTTTCCATGTGCCTTTGTCATTTTGGAGTACTTCAACGCACAAGGTGATGGAGGTGGTACATGGGGCCTGCTTGCCTATTCACAGTTCAATAATCTGCAATTGCTTCAACTGGCATCTCTCACCGGCATCTTTGGAATTTCATTTATTCTTTACTGGTTCTCATCAACATTGGCTTTAGTTGTCGACAGGAAATTTTCGTGGAATTCAATTAAGGTCCCGGTTTGCACGTACTCTATCGTGCTTCTTTCTGTTTTGCTTTTTGGAACATTTAAAAGTAATCCATACTTCTATTCATCAAGGCAAACGGTACGTATGGCTGGTATTACTGGAAGCAACCTCAGTATCATTAAAGCAACCTATGAAGATGCCTTTGATGAAAAAACAGATATAGACCTCGATGTCCTTGTTGATCAGGGCAAACTCACCATAACCTCCCCGGAGCTACAGGAGATGCAAAAAGGTCTCGTAGCTTTTATTGAAAATCCATTGGATAAGAAATTCGACCGGTCGCGTGCAATGATGGAAACATTTCAGGATACGCTGCTGAGCAAAGCGCTACGAGAGGTTAAGGCGGGCGCTAAAATAATTTCGTTTTCAGAAGCGCTTATGTTTACCAACAAGGAGCAGGAGTCAAAGCTCATTGAAAAAGGTCAGGCGTTTGCAAGTCAAAATCATGTATACTTACTATTGACCGCCGCAACCGTATTGCCGGGAAAAATTGAGCAGAAGAAAAAGTTTATGGAGAATAAATCCTGGATGATTGATCCGCAGGGGAAAATCATAAATACTTTTTTAAAAAACAGACCTGTACCAATGGCCGAAGCCGGAAGCGTTCGTGGTGATGGTGTCGTTCCGGTAATGAAAACAACTTTCGGAAACATTGGAACCTCCATTTGTTATGATGCTGATTTCCCCTCGTTGATCCGTCAGGCAGGACAAAAACATGCCGATATCTTTTTACTTCCTTCCGGCGATTGGAAAGAGATCTCACCCTATCATGCCCAGATGGCTATTGTGCGAGCAGTTGAGAACGGGTTCTCTTTATTCCGAACAGTAAGCGGCGCCTTTTCGATAGCCTGCGATTATCATGGAAGGATCATAGCAACAAAAAACTATTACGATAAGGGCGACAAAGTGCTGGTGGCCTATTTACCCCAGCAAGGAATTCAAACCATCTACTCAAAAATTGGAGATTGCTTTGTAACAATTTGTGCTATCGGATTTGTTATACTGATTGCCTTTGCCTTTGTAAAAAGGAAATAAGAGTAATCACCTTGCCTGATAATCTACTTCTGCGTTGTTGCTACAGCTTCGCAGAAGTCCTTTTTCCGGGGGCAAAAGAACTTGAACACCTGCGCACGGGAACACTCCATACATTAAGTATTCGTTAACACCTTTCTTCTTCCCGGTGGGTTTCTATCTTTACCACTTGAGATGAATAACGGGCAGCCCATCATTGAAACAAATATTTCTCGAAAAGCACGCTGGAAAACCATTCTGCGCAATACAGCCTATATTATTGGAGCATTACTGATTTTTCTTTTTGCACTTGAATTGATGCTATCGTCGCTTCAACATCTTGGCAAGACTGCTGCCGAAACGATCATTCTTGCAACATCAAATCCATTTACCGCACTCTTTATCGGGTTACTGATCACGGCGATTATTCAAAGCAGCACTGCGACTACATCAATGACAGTAGCGCTGGTTGCTTCCGGGTCCCTCACACTTGAAAGTGCCGTCCCCATTATAATGGGCGCGAATGTTGGAACAACAATTACAAGCACAATTGTATCGCTGGGATTTCTTCCAAAGAAAAAAGAATTCAGGCGCGCTGTCGCAGCAGGTACGTATCATGATTTCTTTAATATTCTTACTGTCATCATTCTATTTCCTCTTGAATACTATTTCCAATTTTTATCACATTTATCACAATCAATCGCTACTACTTTCTTCAAACAGCCCATCGGACCAGTTGCAGGAAACTTCTCATTGGTTGGTGGTGGATTTGGTACGTTCACGGATTGGTTAGTCAACACCATTGGTAATGGCTTTATATTAATAGTTGTTTCGCTTGTTTTATTATTTGGTTCTATTCTCTTTTTCCGTAAAGTGCTGACCAATCTGCTAGGCTTCGCTTCACCTGAAAGATTCCAACGATTTTTCTTTCATAGTCAATTGAAATCATTTGCATGGGGTGTGCTTACTACTGCTGCCATCCGATCTAGCTCAGTGACCACTTCATTGGTTGTGCCGTTGGTGGCAAAAAAAATAGTTACACTCCGAAAAGCCGTTCCTTTTATTCTTGGAGCGAACATCGGAACTACGATCAGTGCATTTCTTGCTGCGATGGTCAACTCCAACGTTGCTATCAGTATTGCAATTGCTCACTTCCTTTTCAATTTTATTGGAGTGTTGATCTTCTTTCCGATACCTGGGATAAAAGAAATACCTATTAAGCTTGCTATGGGATTAGGTCGCTTAACCCTAAAGTATCGTTTGGCAGGATTGCTTTATTTGTTAGTAATGTTCTTCTTCATCCCTTTCTCACTCATTTATTTTAATCGCAATGCTGTAAGTATAACGGAGCTTACTTATAAGAAGACTGAAAACAATCAAACATCATACTTTACTGTTATTACCAAGACGTTTGAAAATCAGTCCATGAGTAATCTTATTGTGTATCCGGGCGAAAAAAATAATGAACCCTCACAGATCTATTCAGTATATAGGAGAAATAATCTGCTGATTATCAACAACGAGCTTTTCGAATTAAATAAACCAGGATTCTGCCGTGACGGTGAAGACCGTGACGGAAAATTTGAAATGTGCATTCGTGAAATAATGCCGCAATTGACGCTGAATCCAAATCTTTCTCTTGACTCAGTTTTCGTTTTTGAAAAGGTATATGATCGTCAGATCAATAGTACTACCTGGTGCTATATCAGTTCACCTGCAAATCTTCTTGTAAAAAAGGAGAAACGCGATACACTGAATAATGTGATCAGCAGTGAGGAGTTATTCAGTCTGGTTAAGAAATAATTTTATCTCGGCAGCTTCACGCAAAGGTCGCAAAGTTAGATCGCCTGCACGCCGAGAGGCATGCAAAAAATCGCAAAGTCTTATTCTTCCTTAGTCTTCGCGCACTTTGCTCATTTCCTTTAGCGTTCTTTGCGTGAAACCTCTAAGCAAAAGCCAAAAGGATTCCAGACTTAATGACCTTGCCCCCGGAAACCCAAAAATCCCTATCTTTATTCCAAATAGCTATGGAGAAGATTTCAGAAAGTATTTTAAAATTCCTGCGTCTGGACAGTTTAGTCCAAAACCTCACTGGTTTTGTAGAGACCCGCATTGAGCTGATGAAAGTAGAGATTCGCGAAGACGTTGCGAAAGGAATTGCGCGCGGACTCATGATGGCGGCTTTCTTTCTAGTGGGGTTTCTCTTTCTCATCTTTTTCAGTTTAGGAACGGCCAATTTCCTAAACCGCTTTTTTGATGAGCCTTCTATAGGATATTGGATTGTGACCGGAATTTATGCGGCTACCTTTTTGATTTTGCTGGCATCAAGAAAAGGAATACAGTCGTATTTTGAAAAGCAAATGAAGGAGATGATGAAACGAAAAGAAAAGTAAGTCATGGAATTATTGGAAGGTCAGGACCCGGAAAAGAAAAGGCTCATTGAGACATCAGAGCGTCACAAAAAGGCGCTGGAAAAAGAAGTGACTGAGCTGACAGAAAAAACCGATAAGATGCTTACAAATGCATTGATCATCGGCGGTTCGTTGCTGGCTACTTATTTTGTGGTCAGTGCTTTTTCAGGCGGCGGTAAGAAAAAGAAGCGCCGGAAGAAAAAGGTTGTGTTGGTTGCGAAAACAGCAAAAGACGATAATGAAAATATTGAAGAATCCGAGGAAGAAGAAGAAGATAGCAGTGGTCCTTCATTAATGAGTGTTGTTGGTAATCGTGTATTAAGTCAGGCATCAGTGATATTACTGAACATCGCCAAAGACAAACTTTTCGAATACCTGGAGTCAAGAAAAAAGACGGATGAAAATTCTTGAAATTTTACAGGAACGCCATCGCATAGGCAAGAAATCAATTGCCGTACTCGTCGA
>JANYDR010000617.1 GCA_025363495.1 Cyclobacteriaceae bacterium
CGACTTTTCCCTCCAGAAGTTCGGAGAAAACGGGAATGGTCACTCTGCGATTACTGTCGGAGCGGATGCCGGAACGGCAATCAAAGAAACGCTGGTGCGCACATTAATACACGCCTATCGTTCCAGAGGTCATTTGAAATCCAATACCAATCCAGTACGTGAAAGACGCGACCATCATGTAGCACTCGACCATAAATTTTATGGACTTACGGATGCTGATCTTGATGTGGAGTTTGACGTGGGTGTTGAAATTGGATTGGGAAGAACCACGCTGAAAAAGATCATTGAGAAACTTGATAAGGTTTACATTGGGACAATCGGATTTGAATACAGTTATATCCGCAATCAGGAGATATTCGACTGGTTTATACAGAAGTGTGAAAAGGAATATTATACCTATAACCCATCCCTGGATGAAAAGAAAAGTATTCTCTCAAAGCTTAATGAAGCGGTGGTATTTGAGAATTTTCTTCACACCAAATTTTTAGGTCAGAAACGTTTCTCCCTTGAGGGAGGAGAAACTACAATCCCGGCATTGCAGACTATTATTAACAAGACTGCAGAGATGGGAGTAAAAGAAGTTGTTATAGGAATGGCCCATCGCGGTCGCCTTAATGTACTTTCTAATATTCTTGGAAAAACGTACGAACAGATCTTTACTGAATTTGAGGGAAATATCAATCCGGACCTTACTATGGGAGACGGTGATGTAAAGTATCACCTTGGATATGCAAGTCATATAAACACTCCCTCCGGAAATAAAATTTATGTAAAGCTCACCCCAAACCCTTCTCACCTTGAAGTTGTGGATTCACTTGTTCTTGGTTACACCCGGGGACAAATTGATGATGAGTACAAAGGGCAGAATACGGCAATGGCCATTCTTCTTCATGGAGATGCTGCAGTGGCGGGCCAGGGAATCGTATATGAATTGGTTCAGATGTCAGGCCTGGAAGGTTATACTACCGGTGGAACAATTCATTTTGTTATCAATAACCAGGTTGGCTTTACTACCGATTATGAGGATGCGCGTACCGCCATCTATTGTACAGATGTAGCAAAGATTATTGATGCGCCGGTGCTACACGTAAATGGTGATGATGCAGAAGCGGTCACGTTCTGCTCAAAACTTGCAGTAGAGTATCGTCAGAAATTCGGAAAAGATATTTTTATTGACATGCTGTGCTATCGCAGGCATGGCCATAATGAGAGTGATGAACCAAAGTTTACACAACCTAAACTCTATAATATCATAGCGAAGCATCCCAATCCACGTGAAGTATATGTGAAAAAACTTATTGAGCGTGGTGATGTTGATGCTGCGTTAGCGGATGAGATGGACACGAATTTCCGCAATCAGCTTCAGGACAGACTTAATGAAGTGAAGCAGAAGCCGCTTCCATATAAGCCTCAGAAACTTGAAGAAGAGTGGGAGAAGATGTCGCGCGCAAAACCGGAAGATTTTGACAAGTCACCGAATACAAGCATTAAGCAGGCAGTTATAGATAAAGTTGCTAAGGCCCTTATTACTATTCCGGAAGGATTCAAGCCGCTCAAACAGATCGAGAAACTCCTAAAAGATCGCAAGACTGCTTTCTTTGATGATAAAGTATTGGGTTGGGCAGAAGCCGAGTTGCTGGCGTATGGATCTTTACTTTCAGAAGGAACACCTGTGCGTATGTCTGGTCAGGATGTAAAACGCGGAACGTTCTCACATCGCCATGCATACTTCTTTGATGCAAATACAAACGATCCGTATTGTGGCCTTGATCATATTCAACCGGATCAGCAACCTTTCCATATTTATAACTCGCTGCTCTCAGAATTTGGTGTGCTGGGTTTTGAATATGGCTATGCAATGTCCAGTCCTCATGCACTTGTTTTGTGGGAAGCACAGTTTGGTGATTTTGTGAACGGTGCGCAGGTAATGATTGATCAATTTATCTCTAGTGCCGAATCCAAGTGGCAGCGTATGAATGGATTGGTGATGCTGTTACCTCACGGCTATGAAGGCCAGGGACCGGAGCACTCAAGCTGTCGTCCTGAACGGTTTTTGCAAATGGCCGCTGAGTATAACATCATTGTAACGAATCCCACCACCCCTGCCAATATCTTTCATCTATTGAGGAGACAGGTTGCGTGGCAATTCCGCAAACCTTGTATCGTTTTCTCGCCCAAGTCTTTGCTTCGTCATCCTGCTGTTATATCTCCGTTGAAAGAATTTATCGATGGCTCCTTTCAGGAAGTGATCGATGATGTGAATGTAACTGCCAAAGACGTTAAGCGTATTGTACTCTGTTCAGGTAAAATTTACTACGACCTGCTGGAAGTTCAATCCAAAAAGAAGAATAAGGATACAGCACTCGTGCGCCTGGAGCAATTATATCCCTTCCCGGAAGGTCAGTTGAAGAAT
>JANYDR010000640.1 GCA_025363495.1 Cyclobacteriaceae bacterium
GGCAAGCCCAAGCAGACACCAACCACCAGAAGCAATCACAAAAGAACTCGTGGCAATTCTTTTTATAATAGGTGTGATGGTCCAGTCCATTGAATAACCGATAGCCAGACAGATTATGCCTGCTGTTGCTAATCGTATGACTTTATTTCTTTCTTCCAATGAACTGAGCAATAATTTCCCCGCAATAGCTCCCCATATAGTATGGGCAGTCGTTGGAAGACAGTTTATGGCTACCCATCCATTCTTATTTATTTTGTTCATTAGCACAAGGTCCATAAAGTTTCCAAAGTTATGCTGATCCATAAAGGGTTGATCAAACCCGGAAATAGTAATAAACCGATAGAGTATCTCTGTCAGCAAGAGTAATCCAATACTCACAAGCATCTGCGTCGATATTGAAAAACGAAAAATTAAAAATGCCACAAGAGTTGTAAACGAAAGCTGCGTGAGCACATCCCAGAGCTCAAAAGAAAGTCCTCCGGGTCTGACAGCATAATCGAGTACACCCCAGAAAAAAAGCCAACCACTTCGTTTTAATATCTTCACAAACTGCTCATTCCACGACACACCCAATTCATTTTGTTTGTGAATGGAAAAGGCCATCGCAGTACCTGCCATAAACATAAAACCAGGCTGGATAAGGTCCCAAAAACGAAGTCCGTTCCAGGGATGATGAAAAAATTGAATTAGGAATGATTCTATCATTTTGCCTTCACCCGATTCAAATAAATGATCAAAGAGCCGCGTACTTTCCAGCGCCAACAAAACCATAATGAACCCCCGAAGGAAATCAAGGGAGAGAAGGCGGTTTGGAGTTGTATTAGTCGTCACGAGTAGAAATATAAAGAAATTTCAATACGGAATTCTGTATTCAATTGCTGAGCTATTCATTAGAACTACCACGTTTTACCCGGGTATCGTTTTAGATATCCAGAAAAATCAGAAAATAACAAGACTGATTACGTGACCCTTACTTCGTCATTGCTCTCAATTGTTGAGAATCTACCATCCGGTTTATTCATCTCACGGACGAAATATGATAGTGCTAAAATGAAATTATAGGAGCCTTTCTTTTATATATATACACATTCAATGTTGGATTTAGGAATATTATTCAAATAAACATTTTTCATTATGAGACTAAGAAATTTTTCTATCCTCGCTATTGTCCTGTTTTCCTGTAGTCAAAAAAGTGATCCAACTCCCATAACCCTTCTAATAAATGGAAATATGGAAGCAGGATCTACCACACCAAACTCCTGGTTTAATTATAAAACCGGAGATGAAATTAATACTTGGACGAAGGAACAATCAAGTTCTCCAAATTACTCACTTAAAATGGCGTTAAGCAGAGCAGATGCTCAAAATTTTTCCTATAGGGACAAACCTATCAGGGAACTATTACGGCAGGGAAAGATTTAATTTTAACCATTAAAATAAAATAAAATCTTACGGGCACAGGCGTTTCAATTGCTATCCGTGGAGATGATACTATAACTCTTCAAGGATCCGGAGAACAATTTGTCACGACGGAAGAATTACTTCCATCAGTGGAAATTTCGACTGGACTACTTATCAGGTAAAATTGGTCGGTATTAAAAGCACGATAAAAGCATCACCATTTATTTTGTATATCTTCCAAATACTAGTGGTACAGTTTATTTTGACGATGCTGCATTAACGAATTAAGAGAGATAATAAAAAAGTCAGGCTATTCACCTGACTTTCATTCTCTAACCTTATTCCTCTATTTCTTACGAATAAAAATATCGCCGTTATAATTCTTTAGAGTGGATTCCGCGCCTCCTCCATTAATGTCACCACGTTTCCACTCGTCAATCTTCAGCTTATAAGTACCTGATTTTGCATCCTGCTGCTTTACCGGACCACTGCTGGTGACATTCATATCAAAGCCAGTGTAGATATCACCTCTTTCCGTCTTCATTTTGAATGTTGCTTTCGCTGTTGCAGGAAATGTAAGATCAATGTCGCCATTATAAGTAGAGTATGACATTGGTGTTCCTTCAGTAAGTTTATCGAATGTCACCTTTACATCACCATTATAGGTGGTGGCCACTACTGAACCAGAGATATTAAGAGCTGTAATCGCTCCGTTATAGTTAGTAAGCTCCAATTCTCCCTGCACATTAGTGACCATCAGATCACCGTCATTATAAGTACTTACCTTCAGGTCCATCCCGGTTGGCACTTCAATTTCAAGGCTGGTTTTCGAATTCCATGAATCAGAACCAATCTTAATCAGATTATTGTTCTCGCTGGCGTCAAGGTCGAGACCTCCACCGCTTATTCTTTTTAGCCCATCTTTAGTATCCCCTCCTTTTTTGCGACCATGATCGTCACCATCTCCATCGCCTTTGGATGTATTGTATCTGACCAACACATCCTTGCGGGCTGCTCCTTTTATAATGATTGATCCATAATTAAGATGGGCCTTCAATGTCCCGCGCTTGGCCGGATCACTCAGTGGGATCGTAAACTCATTTGCATTTTGAGCTTCTGCCACCCACGCCATCACAACAAATACCAAAGCCCCCATTATTTTCACGTATTTCATATTCATTTCCATTTTCAAGTTTCAAATTTCAAATTTCTTAACTCCCTAATTTTTAATTATCAATTCTCTCTCAAATAAACATCTCCGTTAAACGTTTCAAAATCAAGTAAGGGGCCACCTTGTCTCACTTTATAACGGTTGCCATTCACTTTGTAACGAATACCGTCGCCCTTGGCATATTTTTCAACCGTCACGGCCATTGGTGTGATCTCATTAACTGATGAATAAAATTCACCATTAAAACTCTTGAACGTAAGTTGAGCCCCAAGTCCCTTTTTAAAATTTGCATTGATGTCTCCATTCAAAGAGTAATACCTCGAATCTCCGGAAGGGTTACCGGAATAATCAATATCTACACTACCATTTATTGTATTTGCCCGTGTAACGCCGGAGATGTTTTTCAAACGAATATCACCGTTAATGTTTGACGCCAGAAGATAAGCGTTGGTGCCAGTAACCTCCACATCGCCATCATTGACAGTGGAAGCCAGAACATTAATCGATGAGGGAACCTTGATTGTAAAATTCATTTTATAATCGTATTCACTTTCCTTATTACAATTACCACTACCGTTTCTGCAATCGTTCCAATTGTATCCCCATCCGTTCCACTCGCTTTGATAATTACCTCTCTTACCTCTTTTTTGTTTTCCGAATTCATTACAGAGACCTTGAACATAAAGCATTATTGTATCTGCTCTATCCAACACACCCAATTGTATCTCCTGTTTTCCTTTTTCAAGACGCGCTTCTGTTTTGCCGTGAATAGTTCTCTCTACTTCAACAATTATTTTGTCGCCGGCGTAACCCTCGACTTTTACATTCCCATTGATATTGAAGATCATCAGGGCATTATTAGTACCTCTCTTTTCAAAAGAAAGCTCCCGGGCGATTTTATCGCTAAACGTCTGGGCAGATGCCACCAACGTTCCAAAGAAAAATATTATTAAAAATTGTGTTTTCATTTTTTGTTTTTTTTAAATCAAGATCTCAATACTCTTTTTGATTTTATTTTTTACATCACGCGGCGTTGAATCATTATCAAGAAGCTTTTGTAATTCCTTAACAGACTTCTTTTCCTGGATTGCCACCATCAGATCGGCAAGTGTAACCTGCACCAGGGGCGAATCCTGTTGTGAAATAGAATGAATCAACTCCTTTCTAACTTCACTTTGACCTATGTATGGAGTAAGGGCTTCAAGAGCTGCGAGGCGCACATTCACGTTGGCATCATGATTGAGCGTTTGAAAAAGAGCACGCGTAACTTTATCACTCACCTGACTCATTTCATTTGTAAGACTTACTGCCCTCAATCGTTCACTGGCTGATTCTTTTTCCAGAAGGGAAAGCATCATCATCTCTTTCAACTCACCCACCTGTTGTGTAAGCTGCTTCACTTCATTATTCCCTGAGGGAGGTTGTAAAATATTACCTACTACGAAACCGATAATTAAAAGACCAGCAGCAAATCCTAATCTCGGGAGAAGAATATTCAATTCAGGGAATTTAAAAAAGAATGATCTCTTCTTCAATTTGCTCTTTTCCGTTTCCAACATGGAATAGAATTCATCATTCATGCGAAGGGAGGGGATCGGATCTTCGATCTTCACCATTTGCTCGTCGAATAATGTCAACTCTCTTAATTGAGTCAATTCTATTTGCCCGTCTTCAATCAATTGCTCTATCAATTTGATTTCAGCAGGATCGGCAAGTCCCTCATTGTACTTGGCGATTAATTCGTTTTTGCTCTGTTCCATAACACTATTGTTTTACCTCACCCAGCCTCTCCACCTCACCCTTACCCTCCTTTCTGGAGAGGAAAGGTTACATCATCTTTTCTAATTGTTTGTACACTACTCTCAATTCCTCCAGTGCCCGGAATACTTTTACTTTAACCGCTCCTTCCGAGCAACCTAAAATCTCGCCAATTTCTTTATACTTCTTTTCCTGGTATTTACTTAACAACAACACCTCACGCTTCTCTTCTGAAAGTCTGTCCATGGCCATGGATAACATTTGCTGTTCATCTGCCTGTTGCATTTCGTTGGAACGATTCTCATCATGCCCAAGCCTGTCCTGCCATTTCTCGACACTCTCCTTCATATTCATTTTATTCTTACGGAAATGGTCGTGGCTCACATTACGCGCAATGTGAAACATCCAGGTTTTGAAGTCGCCATCGCCCCGGAAGAGGTGACGATACTTTAGTATCCGGAAGAAGGTATTCTGCACCAGATCTTCGCTGAGGTCCTGGTCTTTATTAATGCCATAAAAGAATCCATACAACGGCCTTTTATATCGTTCAAAGAGCAAGCCAAGCCTGTCCAGATCGCCTTCGCGCACCTTTTCCATCAATGTATTATCAGAAAACGCTTCCAAATCCGGGATTTTCAAAGGGGTTAACTGGCCGTTTGACCATTCGTTACCAAGTTCGATAAAAATATTTTTAGGGCCGGCGAGGGTTATATTTGAGTATGGTTTCAAAAGCTGAACGCTGAGAGACCGATTGATAATAAAAACTCCAAATAATGAAATCTACGGTTCTTGTTTTATTGGTATTCGTCTGGCTTAATCTTTTTAGTCAAAATCAAACCACGTTTAATAAACTCGTATGGTCTGATGAATTTAGCAAGCCAGGAACCCCCGATACCACCAAATGGAGTTACGATCTTGGTGATGGTTGCCCGAAAGTATGCGGCTGGGGCAATAATGAATTGGAATACTATACTCAGGAGCCAAAAAATGTTCGTATTGAAAATGGAAAGTTAATTATTGAAGCGCATAAAGAAGAGATAGGTGGTAAACAGTACACCTCCACACGGATTGTCACCAAACTAAAAGGTGATTGGCTTTATGGAAGAGTCGAAGTGAAAGCAAAGCTACCGCGTGGCAAAGGAACTTGGCCAGCTATATGGATGCTTTCCACCGATTGGAAATACGGCGGGTGGCCCGCAAGTGGAGAGATAGATATCATGGAACATGTTGGCTACGATCCGGATGTTCTTCATGGTACTATTCACACAGAAACATACAACCATGGAAAAGGAACTCAGAAAGAAGGCAAGATCACGGTACCCGGTTTAATGGACGACTTTCATGTATATGCAATTAACTGGAGCAAAAACGCAATGGACTTCTTCGTTGATGGAAAAAAATATCATTCAGTAACGCGTGATCCCAAAGAAGATTTTAAAGGCTGGCCGTTCGATCAGCGGTTTCATTTAATAATGAACCTGGCTGTTGGTGGAAACTGGGGTGGGAAAATGGGTGTTGATGAATCGATATGGCCAAAGAGAATGGAGGTGGAGTACGTGAGGATATATCAGTGAGGGGATATCAGGAATTAGCGCGGAGTGAAATAATAAACAAAACCGAGGCTTACTGAATTTTGATAAAATAAGGATTGAAAAGTGTTCGTCTGGGTTTTATTTCCCAAATCATCTTTCCCGTTCAACGTTTGATATCCAATAACACCGATGGCAATTTCTGTACTTAGCTTCTTTGTCATGAAGTAAGTTATTCCGGGACCAATGCCTACTCCAAAACCCGTTGTCTTATATTTATATTCAACAACATTATCATTTTTATCAAATTCATCAGAATTGAGTGTACCCACACTTGCTTGTATGGTCCCTTGAATAAAAATGTATGTTCCCTCATTTACGAGTTTATAATAACGCAAGGAAGGAGCTATTGTAAAATCAGCCCTACTCTCTTCCATGTTGTATAAAGTTCCATTGACTATTTGGGGTGTGGTATTGTCTGTACTCACATATCCTAAATTAATTAAAAATCCCCAGTGATCGGTTAACATTTTCCCTGCTGTGAAATTTCCTCCAAGTTTTATCTGACTGGTTTCCGTATCAATACCTCTCACTTTGTTTTTTGAGGTACTGGTCGTCGTAAAATTAAAATAAGAACCAATGAGGTAGGTACCTTTTTTGATCACCCCATCATTTGGTTCTTCCGGCTTTGGACCTTCTGCATCTGAGACTTCAGCTTTGGGTAGTTGAGCAAAGACAGGCATTCCTGTTAACAGTGAAAACATCAAAATCCAAAAAGGCAATTTGAGATTTTGGCAGTATACAGTAGATAGGCGGATAAGTATTTTCATTCTTCAAGATAGTTAAAAGAATTATTCCTCAACTCGGTAATTCTCTTAGGAATGCTATCATAAAAATTGACTGCTTTCAATAAACCGATTATCTTGTTGGATGACTTCAAGAAGACAATTTAT
>JANYDR010000005.1 GCA_025363495.1 Cyclobacteriaceae bacterium
GACTTGTAGGTGAGCTGAATCTCGGCCACCTGGTACAGTCTTTTTTCATTTGTGTTTTCCATAATCGTTTGATTTAATTATGGTGCACCCGCAGGCTTAGGACGGAATTTGCGCAAGGAGGAACGGAATAAATGGGGGTTCCTGGAAGGAGGTACGACTGGAAGGGGGAAACCGTTTATGCCGGAAATTCCTTGCATCCATATTCCGGCATAAGCCTAAATTTGTACAATGATTAATGATAGAATAAAAATTTAATCTTGAAAATCATATTTTTGAAGGTGTGCTTTAGCGTATGAGGATGGGTACCAGACACAAATACGACGCTCTTTTTCAATATGGACAGAAGGGGAATTCCTTAGTTCACGTCTCAGATGTTGAAAATGGTCTGAAATGTAATTGCACTTGTCCGAAGTGCAATGAGATGCTTATTGCCCACAACGCCGGGCGTAAGAAGACTAAGCACTTTCAGCATCAAAGTCTTAAAGAGTGCAATGGCGTCTATGAGACCGTCTTACATCTTTTGGCTAAGGAGGTTATTCAAGAGCAAGGATATTTGCTAGTCCCGGATGTGGAATTTACCCTTCCCGAAAGCGCGGACAATTATGCCACATCTTCTGCAATTTCGCCAATTGAGAAAAGAACTTTTAGAAAAGTAAAATTCGATCAAATTGAAGTAGAGCGCTCAACTGAATCTATCAGGCCAGATATTGTGGCGACTGTAAACGGAAAACAATTGTTAATAGAGATTGCCGTAACCCACTTTGTGGACGACGAGAAGAGGAGAAGGATTATGGCTGAAAGGAGTCCGGCTATTGAGATAGATCTCTCCCGGGAAGATCGAATTATTGACAAGTCGCAGATAAGAACCATTCTTTCAGCACCCGGCGAAAAGGTCCAGTGGATTCATAATCCAAAAATAGATGATAAACGCAAATCGCAACTGCAAGTTGGGCGCGCAATTCAAGAATTCGTTGGTGCGAATGGGCGGGCGATTAAGATTTACGGAAAAAACCGTCATGTTTATAACTGCCCGATTAATGAAAAACTTATTGACAAGTTCGAAAAGATTTCAATCTATGACGCTTGTTATCACTGTCGGTATTTTGTTAACGAGTATGAGTTGTTTGGAGAAATGGGAGACACGCCTCCAAGATTTCGACCGAGAATGCTAAATTGCATTGGGCATGTAACGGATGAGTACAAAAAGCTACTTAAATCCAGTGGAGTTAAGTTGAGCGAAGGGCGTTTTTGGATCGGAGGTTGAAGTCGTTTTGGAATAGATCTATCAGTTTTGCGCTAGTGACCCAAATACTAAATCGTTGTTTTCTGAAATAAATATTTATCAAATGTTTATGGCAAACAATTGCCAGTTTGGGTTCTACGTTCGGCGCAATAGCTGGCGAGTTGATCGATATGCAAAGGTCACTGCAATTGAGTGGGTTGAAAATGGTAAGCCCATTAAAGGCAATCCGCCATATTTCGGAGGGTTCAAGAATCCACCAGGACATCGACGTGCAGGAAAGATTATGGGTCCAAGATTGGTAACAATGGAGGCTTCATGGCTTGACGGCGGAAAAATGATCACAGACTGCGGCGGCAATTACTGCTGGTTCCAGGTTTTCCCCGATGCAAAAACACAGGACACATTAAGGAGCGGGGCCTAATGAACTTAGGTAGCCATTGATTCCGACAAGCCGCCAATTGAGCTTGTTGCGGGGCCCTTGTCAAGGGTGTCGATTCCCATAGATCAACAACAACCATCGGCACTCGCCCAGCCCTTGACAAAGGTTTCGCAACAGGCCTACCTTTGGCTAGGCGGTGAAATGGTCCTATTCTATTTTATTCGCTTTAAAACGGCTTTAGAGTATAACTCAAACTCCTTGCCTGGTTCAGCGAGTTCGAAGGTCTCGGTAAATTCATTTTGATTGAGAATCTTGTAAGTTTCCTTTGCGCGATAACCGCCAGGTATATTTTCAATGCTTTCGGTGATAAATACAATGGTCTTGGCATCAGTGGAAATTGATTCAATCTTGAATTGGTTGACAAATCCTTCGATGTGAAACTGTCTTAATACAAAAGTCTTCCTACCCCGGTCATAGCTGATGAACCCACGGTCTTCATGCACTTCACCTTCGGGATGGTTCTTAGAGGGTGGATAGGTGGATTTGTTTTTTACTTCAATGAATTTCTTGTTAAGAGCGAATTGATAGCTTCGTTCGTACTTGCCGTTACCTGGTTGCCCTTCTGAAGTTCCGGTCCAGGTGCCGATCATGAAGGTCAGCGGTAGCCAAAGGCTGTCCTGCTTTGAAAGTTGTCCAAAAGTCAGAGATGGAGTAATCAAGAAAAGAAGAGTCAATCGTTTCATTGGTAATATTTTAGAATGATAAGTGCCTTTGGAAACTACAGAAAAGAAAGTTCTGGATTGTCTTGAAAGGAGTGATGTGATCCTCAGTAAAACACCTTAGCTTTTCAAATCCCTTTTTTAGCTGCTCTTGTAAGGTATGTTCCGAGTATTTTTTGATCTCAAGTCCACTGCATTTGTCGGGGCCTTTTTCAGAAAATGTTCCAATAGCAACATAGCCATTATCTTTTATCGCTTGCCGGGCAACGTCAAGGTATTGTTCAATTTCTTCTTTTGTAGTTAAAAAATGAAAAGTAGCCCTATCATGCCAGAAATCGTATTCTCGACTTGCTTTGAACTTTGTTACGTCGGAGACAACCCAGTTAATTTGGGAGGCATTGGCTCCTAGTCGGGCCTTAGCTTTTACCAGCGCTCTTTCTGAAATATCAAGGATGGTAATATTTTTATAACCTTCCGCAATCAGAAAGTCAACAAACTTACTGTCGCCTCCACCTATGTCAATGATTCTGGCTGTTTTTGGGAGGTTGAAGCTATGTAGAAATTGCAGGGAAGTGGTGGGCACATCTTGGCTCCAGCTAACCTCATCAGACTGCTTCGTCGTATAGATTGTATCCCAATGTTTTTGCTTGTCCATACACTGTTTATTTGGTGATCAGTTCAAAGCGGCGACTGGTAACGAAATTTCCATTTTTTCCCAATAAATAACAATTTCGCCCCTGTTGTCACCCTCCGGTTCGATCACATATCGGAGTCTCTCCTGGTTGGTCTCTTCCGTTTCAGGTTTGACTTTTACTCTGACAACGTCATCTTTTTGATCATAGTTGTCAGCTAAATGTTGATCCCAGTTTTTATTGATAATGATCGTCCATTCCTCTTTTCCAGGAATGGTAAATAGGCCGTACTTTCCAGCAATAATGTTGACTCCGCCGATTACAACATCATGGTTGAACTCAATATTAGTGGCCCGGTGCGCACCTGTTACCCAAACGTTATCATAAGGGACAAGTCCACCCCAGACGACCCTGCCACGAACGGCAGGAGAATAGTAACTTATAGTTACCCCGACATTGCCAATGGTTCCCATCGCCTTTGCTTTGAGGCTTCCTTTCAATGTGTCCGACTCATTCTGCTCAGCAATGATCCGAACATCGCCATCTGAAGGTGCCACAACCTGTGATGCGCCTGATTGACTTTGTTCGTCGGTTTTCTTCGTCGAACAATTGGCTAACAAAGCAATGGGGATTAAAAGCCTGATAATTCCTTTCATATAATTCTTATTTAATTATGGTTCTATAAAGTGATGCTTGCGCTTTTAATATTCTTTTCATTGGCATCTGTCCATGCAAAGATCAATCGGTTTCCGGATTTGGTCATCTGAGGAAACCCACTGGAACGGGAATCGGAGGATGAAGCGATAGTCATAGAAGGCTCTCTTGTTCCATCGGTATGTACTTTTGCAGCTTTGATCATAGTGCCTTCCATCCAACTCACAACGGCGGTTTTGTCGTCTATCATTTCAATATCAACTCGCCCGATGGCACTTCCTTCATCCACTCGGATGGGCTTGCCAAAAGTTGCACCTCCATCCGTTGAGAAATTAACATTCACCTGTGAAGTATCTGTCGCTGCCGAAAACCATGCCGCTGCAAGATTATTACCGTCTGCTACCACTCGTGGCCCATTGACCGGGCATCCTGCAATTTTCCAATTGTCGTCATGAATGGATTTGGGTCCTGTCCATTGATCGCCAATTAGTCTTACAATGGACATATCCCGGATTTCCTCATCCGACCTATCACGGTAAACTACTACGGGTCCGTTGGCCGTGATAGCTGCACTGGTCTGACAGCAATCGCACGTCTTACTATCCAGCTCCCATTCGTTAATCTTATTTCCCTTGTTATCAAGAATCGCAGCTCTTAGGCTCATGTTACCATGGTGACCCTCGTGACCCTTCATTCCTTCCATTCCCTCCATCGCCGTATTTCTTCCATCAAGCCAGGTCACAAAAAATTTGTCTCCGTATGGCAGAATTGTGACAAAGCCATGCTCGGCCTGTTTCTTATCGTCATTTAAAGCGATAGGATCCACCCAGCTTTTTCCATTGTCGCCTGAGGAGGTAAGCTTCACATCATAGGCATAGGTACTTTCTCCATTCCTATCCAGAAAATGTGCTATAAATTGTTTTCCATTGGTCGCGATCATAGGATAGTCCGCCCAATTCACAAACCAAGTGTTGCCTGAGGCAATGATTGTCGGTTCCGACCATTGATTATCCTTTAGGCTTGAAAATTTGAATATTGTCTTATCCTCAGCTTTTTCTATCCACGATAAATACACTGTACCATCTTTATCGGTAAACAGGAATGGCTCTCCGCTTTGTGATTTCGACGGAGAAGTGAAGAAATTGACCTGTTGTGTTTTTTCGTCTGCACCTTTCTTCGTTGAACACGCTACACCTAGCAAGACTAAAAGGAGGAAGTATAATTTATTTTTCATGGTCATTCATTATTTTAGTGATGAGTTCGATGTTGCTGGGGTCATCCCATATTCGGAAGCCGGTTTCCGAGAATTTTAATTTCCCTTCCGGATTGAAAATATACGTAGTTGGCAATGCTTGAATTTTCAATTCTTCAAGGTTTTCAAGATGAACATAGTGGAAACCGTAACTATGCTTTTTAATGAATTTTTCGATTTGGTCAGGCTCTTCGTTGGAGGCCAGGAGAAAAATCACATTTTGATTTTTTAGTTTTTCCTGGGCTTTTTCGATCGTCGGCATTTCCTGAATACAAGGCTTACACCAGGTTGCCCAAAAATTAATGAAAACAGTTTTGCCTTTGTACTGAGAAAGGTCGATGGAGTGCTCGCTCATCTCTTTCAGTTTGACCTTAGCAAGGTCATTGTCCTTCACTCCAGAACAGGCTAACAGGATAATGAGGAAGGAGTAAAATAGTTTATGTTTCATTCTAGAGTTCTTAAATAGTCTTTGCCTTTAATCTAAGGCTGTTTAGAATAACTGAAACAGAACTTAAACTCATTGCTAGTGCCGCAAGCATAGGGCTTAACAGCAAGCCGAAAAATGGATACAAAACACCTGCTGCAATGGGGATACCTATCACGTTATAAACAAAAGCAAAAAATAGATTTTGCTTGATGTTGTTCATTACTGCCGTACTCAGTTTTCTTGCCCTGATAATTCCCAATAAGTCGCCCTTCACTAATGTTATACCCGCGCTTTGAATAGCGGCATCTGTCCCTGTTCCCATCGCTATGCCAACATTTGCCTGGGCTAGTGCTGGAGCATCATTAATGCCGTCTCCGGCCATCGCCACCACTTTCCCACTTTGCTGAAGCTCTTTTACCTTATTTAACTTGTCGGCTGGTAAGTAGTCAGCCTCGTATCCGTTGAGTCCCAATTCTTCAGCAACTCCTTTGGCCGTATTTTTATTATCGCCTGTGAGCATGATTACACTTAATCCTTGTTTTTGTAATTCCTCAATAGCGCTCTTCGAATTTTGCTTTATAGGATCGGCAGCACTGATGTACCCCGCGAGCTGGTTATCAATGACTACATACATGACTGTTTCACCCTTTGATTGCCTTTCTTCAACCTCTTTCAAATTTCCAGCATCGTGCGTTAGTCTTTGCGACTCTATCAATTTCGCGTTGCCTATTGAAACCTTTTTGGAATCGATATTGCCAGTAATTCCGTGTCCTGTAATAGATTCGAAATTCTTGACCTCACTTAGTGCAAGCTTTTTAGCTTTAGCGGCATTTACGATGGCCGCTGCCAAAGGGTGCTCACTGCTTGCTTCGAGTGATGCAGCCTTGCTTAGTATTTCGTCTTCACTTACTGAACTATTGAATGTCCTAACAAATTTGAGAGAGGGTTTTCCTTCAGTTATTGTTCCGGTCTTGTCTATTACTAACACGGTGACTTTTTGCATTTCCTCAATCACTTTTGCTTCCTTTAGCAACACTCCGAACGTGGCCCCCCGACCAGTGCCGACCATGATGGACATTGGCGTCGCGAGCCCCAATGCGCAAGGGCAAGCAATGATCAGAACTGTGACAGCATTTGCGAAGGCGAACACCATCGCTGGATCGGGGCCCCAGACTGCCCAAGCCGCAAAGGATAAAATTGAGATACCAACCACTACGGGCACAAAATACCCAGAGACTTTATCGGCCAGATTTTGAATGGGAGCTTTCGAGCGGCTTGCTTTATTTACCATGTCAATAATCTGCGCAAGCAATGTATCTGCGCCAATTTTTAACGCCTTCATTTCAAAACTTCCCGTTCCATTGACCGTGCCTCCTGTCACTGGGTCGCCGTCATTTTTCTCCACCGGGACTGGCTCACCCGTGATCATGGATTCATCTATTGAACTATGACCCTTTACAACCTGGCCATCCACGGGGATTTTTTCACCAGGCTTGATTTTCAGGACGTCATTAAGTACTACTTGCTCCAATGGAATTTTTTGTTCTTGCCCGTTTCTGATCACTGTAGCATCGGGAGGGACTAAATTCAACAATGCGCGGATGGCGCTGTTGGTTTGACCGCGCGCTTTTAGTTCAAGTACCTGTCCTAACAATATGAGTGATAAGATAACAGTAGCGGCTTCGAAGTACAGGTGGACTGCTCCGTCCATTTTGAATTGATCTGGAAAAATGCCCGGAAATACCAAGGCGACAATACTAAGCAGGTAAGCAGCGCCTGCTCCCAGCGAAATAAGAGTCCACATATTGGGAGACCAATGTATGATAGATTGATAACCGCGCTTGAAGAAGGTGGCGCTGCAATAAAAAAGCACAGGTGTTGATAAAGCAAATTGAATCCAGCCCGAAATTGTAGCATCCACTATCTGCGAGAGATGCAATCCCACTATTTCGCCCATCGTGATTATTAATACCGGAATTGTAAAAGCGGTGGCTATCCAAAATCGTTTCAGCATGGCCCGATAAGCGGCCTCTTCTTCCTCGTTATCCTTTTGAACGATTTTAGGCACCAACTCCATTCCACAGATGGGGCAACTTCCCGGTTCATTGCGAACTATTTCGGGATGCATGGGGCATGTATATTCTGTTTGTTTCGGTTTCAGGTTGTGTTCTTTTACTAAATGCATTCCACATACAGGACAATCACCGGGCTTTGAATACGTTTTATCGCCTTCGCACAGCATAGGACAATAGTATTCAGCCGCAGTGTTTTGAACAGAGGTTGCATTTGCATGCTTGCTTTTCTTAATGGAAGGCATGGAAGAAAGTGTTGATCCCTTAGTTTCCATTTTTTCGGTTCTTTCTCCCTTCTGTACCTTAACGAGGTGCATACCGCATACCGGACAATCACCCGGCTGCGAATATTTTTTAGTGCCTTCACACAGCATCGGGCAATAATATTCGTCAGCCTGATTTGTGAGTTCAACTGGTACTGGTAAAGTACCGACCTCACTTTTTTCTGTTTTCTTAACAGGTACTAAGGTCATTCCGCACTTAGGGCATTTGCCAGGCTCATCCTTGACCACTTCTGGGTGCATAGGACATGTGTATTTTTGCTGATGAGTATGCTCCATTATTACTATTTTCTTTATTTATTCTTATTTCTATTTAAAAACCCAAACGACTGCCCGACGAGCGGGAGAATCATTATCAGCGAAAAAAGGATAATAATAGTGGACGCACGATTTTCAATTATCTGGTACATTATGCCATGCGCCAATACCAGTCCAAAAAAAATGTAATTCCATCGTTGGATATTTTTCCATCGTTTCGCTCCTAGCCATTTAAGAGAAATATCATTTGAGAGCAGCAGCAGAATAACCAACAATAGCCCCGCTACAAGTCCAGCATAGTTGGAAAAGCCAAAAAGATCTTTACGAAATTCATAACTATGCTCGCCTTCAACCGCTTTAAAAAAGTACAGCCAGATATTTCCCATGTGCACCTGAATACCAACCACTACATGAGCCAGGCCGGTGAGACCACACCAGATACCAACATCTCGTCTGAGATCGGTAGATACTGGATTGACTCTTTTGGTATAGATGTTTATCGGCCCAATGAGCAAAGTCGCTGCCAATAAAATGATACTCACATATCCCGTACCCATGCTCCATAAATATTTCAAATCATCCCCAGGGATTAACCTAATAAAAGCAATCAGCAATACTCCTGTACAAATAAGGAGGATCAAATGATGTTTAAACCTGATGCTAAACCTGCTGGATACGGTCATAATAAACCAAGTCAACCTATTTAATTTGTTATCAGTGGTCGTGGTGAGTCGTGTCTGCACTCTTTACTGCCACTAACGCCATCCCACATTTGGAACATTTCTCACCATCTTTACCAGTTACCTCTGGGTGCATGGGGCAAGCGTAAACTGTCTGCGCGGCATCCATTTTCATGTCATGCTTAGTGGAGTCGTTTTCTCCCTCTTTACCGGCTTGTTCTTTCTTGCTGCTGCAGCCAGTAATTACTTGTGATGCTGTAAATAGTCCAGAGATAAGGATGGCGAAGACTAACATTGGTTTTTTCATAATTGTATGGTTTAGGTTTAATTAATATAAGATTCTTAAAAAATGATGTTTCATAGTTTCGGGATTCTTTAGTGATTACCAAGCCCGCCACCTTTGAGATGTAGAATGATAAAGAGCAGGGCTAAGCAAATCACAACAATCCACATAAATAATTTCCAGGATTTCCATTCTACAGATGGATTGATTTGCAGGCTCGTCCTTTCTTGAATCTTGGTGAGGCCATAACTAGTTCTTCCCCAAGGCTTATACACCGATAGGATTATCGCTGCAAGCAGTATAAAGGATGCAGCTATAGCATCGGCAACAAGTTGAATCCGCAGTCCATCAAATTCCGAATTCGAGATTGTCCTTTTTGATACAATTTCTGCTATGAACCCAATTGGCCGCATGTGAACCAACAATAGAATTGTAGCTGCCACTGTAAGCAGTAGTTTTACCACAACCCAATAATGTCGGAACAAACCCCAATGGGTTCCTAGTGACTGAATAATTCCTGATAGCAGAGACCCGAGACAGGCCGGAACAATTATGAACCAGCCAATTAACTCCATTGAGAGATAAGCTGAACGAACTATCTGGAGGTCCTTATTAACTAGTCCAGCAACAGCAAGAGCTAAGAATCCGGCGATCGCACCAAACCAGCCTACAGAGAAAGTGATATGAGTGGTTAAGGCGAACTTGCGCAAAGTGGGTGTCATGATCATATTCAGTTTTTATAGTTTAAAATACTTCTTCTCTCTCATCAGCTTTAAAGCGTTTCCTGAGTTTTACCGCATTTCAGCATCCGCTGACCCATGTAGGGGTTAATGATCTCTTTTGTGGTACTAAGCCAGTTAGCACCATCTCCGTTCTTTGCCATCGGACAGAATTGAAAATAGAGTTCTGATTCATTGGGATGGTACGCCTTTGCCAAGGCATACATACCTTCACTCACGGTTGCAAGCTCTAACCGCGTCTCTTCAATGTCAGCGCTTTGGCTAATGCCTTTGAGACCTTGATTCAGTCTTGCCAATTGAATGTGATAGAAATCCATTTGATCACCCATGAGTTTTGACATGTCGAACTTGCTTATGGTCTTCGATAACTTTTTGGCCGCTGCTTTTGCGCCGTCCTGATTATCTTCAATCAAAGATTGATTCAACGCGAAGTAATCCGTAAGAAAACCGTTGAGTTGTGTTTTTACAGAGGCATCTACATTGTCGAAGGCTTTGATTTCGCTAGTTGACATCACTACTGGTGCCTTGGTAGTGTCAGCCTTCTTACTGCTTTCCATTGCATCATGGTCGTGTTCTTTCTTACCCCCAGAGCAAGACCCCAGTAATAAAGCAAGAGCTATTAAGCTTACGATTGACTGTTTTGTTTTCATGGTTGTTTTAGTTTATGGTGTTAATACTTGATTTGATTTATTACAATAAAGGCCAGGAATCCGATGACGACGGCGTAAACGAGCCATCTCATTATTTTACTGGTTTTATCTTTGCGTTTGTCGTCTTCTGGTTTACAACACTCTTTCATTGTATGCTCTTGTTTAATGGTGATGTCCCGCCATCGGGTCTCCGCCTTTTTTAAGCACCAATTCACCATAGAGTAAATAAGCACCAGTGATTACAACATTCTCCTTTTCTTCAACTCCCTTGGTGATTTCAATTTTTTCAAAATTTTCCAACCCCGTTGCTACCATGCGCGGTTTGAAGGCACCGTTCTTTTCAAGTATCCACACATGACTTCCTTTGGCATCGCGTATTACGGCATCCACCGGCAGGGCAATAGCATTCTTTTCAGAATGCGAGAGAATGACTGTGGCTTGCATACCGGGTAGAAATTCCCGTTTAGAATTAGCAATCACAGCACGTAGCATTATGATCTGACTTCCCTGTCGATATTCAGGGCTTATGAAAGTGATCTTCCCTTCGACCTTATCCTCAAATCCACTGATTTGGACCCTTACAGAATCTCCTGTTTTAACCAGTGAAGATTCGCCTGCATAAAGTTCACCTTCTACCCATATCTGATCGAGTTTTTCAATTCGGTACAAGGCACTCCCTTCCGATACATACTGTCCTTCCGTAGCGTCTATTCTTGCAATAACACCCGATACTGGAGAAAGAAAGACAATTCGCGAATTGGTCTTCTTACGCTCGGCCAGTTCTCCAACTTGCTCCTTTGTCATCCCGAAAAGGATCAGCTTCTTTTCTGATGCTTTAAGAAACGATTCATAACGATCTTCTTTCAATTCATCGAACTGGCGAAGAGCCAAAAGGTACTCTTGCTGAATTGTCAGTAATGGCTCACTGTAAATTTCATAGAGTGCTTGCCCTTGCATCACTTTTTGGCCAGTCTCTTTAAAATACAGTTTTTCAATACGCCCTTGCACCCGACTGCTTACCACTTCGGTTTGTTCTTCATTCACCATCAGTCTTCCTGTGAGAATGGTATTTTCTCCCATATTTTCAAAGCGTGTGAGCGTGGTTGTGATGTTTGCCAGTTTGATCTGACTTTCATTGAGCATGATTGAACCATCAGCACCGGTTGAAGCATCCATCTTCACCAGATCCATTCCGCATATGGGGCATGTACCCGGCTTATCCTGAATAATTTGCGGGTGCATCGGACATGTATATTTTACTGCAGCCTCCGTGTGGTGAGCATGTTCGTCCTTCTTTCCGCAATTGCTAAACACCAAGGCGATTAAAAGGAGAGCACCGAATTTTAGCGTCGTTTTCATAATTAATTCCTGACTTTAATAAAGCTCTCACTGTCAACCATAAATTGCGCGTTGTAGGCGAGGCTATCACTTGTATCCAATCCTTTCACTACTTCAATCCAATCCCCCGACTGACGCCCTGTGACAATTTCCTTCGGTCGGAATACACCACGTCTTATTGCAAATGCAATTTCTTTTGCGCCCAAATCAAGTCTGGCCGAAAGTGGAATCCACATCGAATCATGCGATGGAGTGATGAATGAAGCCGTGACCAATTGACCAACACTAAACTTGTTCCCAGGATTTGACAAATAGACTCTCACCTTTGCAAAGCTTTCGCCAGTCTTAAAGAAGGGTTGAATGAAGTTCACTCTGGCTTCAACCACTTCGGATGTATTATCTAATGTCAATTGCACTGGTTCATTTACATTTATGGAAGTTGCGTCCCGTTGATAGACATCGAACTCTGCCCATACTTGTTCCGTGTTTACTACTTTGAAAATGACTTGCCCTGTACTCACATACATTCCTTCTCGTGTGAGCAGTTCATTGCTTGGTGTTGGAGTTGAGGTTTCTTTTGCTTTTGACCCTCCATTGGCCATGCCGCCATCCATTGTCTGGTTTGCCGGTTGTGATGGAGTCAATGCCGTCAACGCCGCGTCTTCCACTACATATCCGTTAACCGGACTGAAAACGCCAAATGAATAGGACTCTTGCCCTGAGGAAGCGATTTGATTGATTTGTGATTCAGACACCCCTAATAGCCTCATTTTCTCCTTTGCCCCGTCAATAAGCTGCCAATTTTCTCTATCCGATTTCAGAAGGTAAAGCAGGTCACGCTGTGCTGTGACTAATTCCGGACTGTAGATCTCAAGTATTTTTTGTCCGATCATTACAGGTTGAAAATTATATTTGATCGAAAGCTTTTCAATGCGGCCTCCAAAGCGAATTGGAAGTGATGTAAACCTGCGAGTATCATATGTAATTATGCCATTTGCCTTTGTTTTCACGTTCAGTACTCTTTGAA
>JANYDR010000020.1 GCA_025363495.1 Cyclobacteriaceae bacterium
GACTGAATGTTGGTTATAACCATTACAGCACCGGCAATAATACGAGTTCCACCACCACGTTTGGAATCTTTGGCCGCTACTATTATCTGGGTAAGGTCTTTGGAGGTATAGGAGTAAACTCCGTCTCTAACAGTCCGGGAAACAGTTCTGCAGAAATCCCGATCGAAGTTGGTTATGCCGCGTTTATAACAAGGAATATTGCTGTTGAGCCTTCACTAAATTTTGTAAAGGGAGATGGTGTAAACAGGTTTGGGCTTAATATTGGATTCTCGTTGTACCTGAACAGGAATTAAAAAGAATATCTTATCGGTAAAAAAAGGGTGAGGTTGGAAATAACATCACTCTTTTTGTTGATTGTCTTTCAATTAACAGTGACGCTGCGCTTTCTGCCAATTGCTTTCGAGATAAGTACGGGAAACAAAACGGTGATCGAAAAAGCGACCATGACAACAAATGCCCTGTAGAAGTACCAAAGGAAATGATTGCCATCGAAATAAGAACTGACGCCCGTTTGCAAATAGGCCGAGACAATAAGTCCTATGATCACTATTCTTATTAAGGTAGTTCTTAAACTTTTATTTAGAAAACTGAAATACAGGATGGTTAAGGGAATCATGAAAATAGTTCCCCAAACAATGAGGGTGTCAAGGTATTTCAATGTAAGAACATCTGCCATGCCCTTGATATTTCCATGGTCTTTATCAGCAGCTCCCAGCAAACAGGCATAGAATACAGCTTCCATCGCCAAAATCATATAGGCGACTATTTTTTCCTTGCTGAAGTAGTTCATAAGGGTAGAGTTAGGATTTGCAAGAATTTGACAAAGTTAATCTACAGAAAAAATATCACATCTTCATCGTCCTGTCCATCATTTTCATCGTCACCAGCGCATCTTCCAGAGAACATGGATTATTCCCTTCGCCTCTGAAATATTTTGTTACAGCATCAATCATAGGTTGCTGGATGTTTACCGGGTAAGTCATTTCGAGAATCTCTGTTCCTTTGTCTGTAGTGATTTCAAGATTTGAGTTTGAAAAAAAACCGAAGCGAAGCTTGCCTTTGTCTCCAATGATCTCACAAACGTCGCCCTTGCAATTATCAGCAACGCTGAATGTCCATACACCATTGAAATAAATATCTTTATCAAAAACAGCCTGGAGGGTTGTAAGGTCGGGGGCGTTGTAATTCTTACTCTGGTTCATGGAGTGGCCGGTAACTTGTTTCGGTTCACCAAACAACCAGTACATTATATCAAGTTGATGTGGTGCAAGATCATGAAATAATCCGCCGCCCGAGAGTTCTGGGTTCACTCGCCATTGAACTTCAAGAGGATCAATGCCATTGCGTTTAGGCTGCTGTAAAACACTTAGCTGGACCAATCTTATATTGCCGATAATTCCATCAGAAAGAATTGATTTCACTTTATTAAAAATGGGGAGAGCCCGTCTGTAATGAGCTACCGAAACCTTATTGTTATACTTTTTAGACAGTTCGATCATCCGCTCACAAGATGCTGAATTGAGAGTAACAGGCTTCTCTACATAAACTGGTTTACCGGCTTTCAGTGCTTCCTCCGTAAATTGTTCGTGCGAGGAGGGAGGAGTCGCGATGTAAATTGCGTTAATTTCCTTATCGTTAATCAGCTCACTTGCTTCACTATAGAATTTTGGAACATGATGCCGTTTTGCATAATCTGCTGCTTTCGATAGATCTCGCCTCATAACCGCAACCAGCTTCGAGTTGTTTACCTTATTAAAAGCTGGCCCGCTCTTTACTTCACAGACGTCCCCACATCCAATAATGCCCCAACCAATAGTCTTATAATCCATAAACCTGTGCCATTAAAGTTGGAAAAATAAAAGATTTCCAGATTGCATTAAGAATAAAGATATAGTTTCAGGCGATCATATGCGGAAGAAATCTGCTAAAATTATCGGTGACTAATGAAGTTGTTTCCCGGACACCAATACCGGCCGCCTTGTCTCCAATGATCCATGATCCGATCACGGGATAATTTCCATCAAAGCATGGTAGCTTATAAAGTTGCTGGTAGATAAAACCTTCCTCGCCATAATCGCCTGAAGTGGCCTGAATAACTTTTCCGTCTTCTACTAATGTTACGTTTGAGCCTTCACGGGAAAGCAAGGGTTTCTCTGCATAACTCGTCAGGCGACCAGGATCATAAAAATAGCTTTCCAATAAATTCGGATGGCCAGGGAATAGCTCCCACAGCATGGGAAGAATTGCTTTATTGCTCAGGATCATTTTCCAGGCCGGCTCAAACCAATTTGTTTGTGATTGAAGCAGGCAGGGACCATACTCCTCATTGATGAGCCATTCCCACGGATAAAGTTTAAAGATATTTTTTATGTTGCAGTCTTTCAGATCGACGAAAGAATTGTTTTTCATTCCAATGTCATTAATATCAATGAAACGAGTTGAGATGCCGGCTTGCTCGGCGCAATCACGTAAGTAGCTGACGTTGATATAATCCTCCGGAAATTCTTTCATACAGGAAAAGTAAAGAGGCTCTTCTTTTAATGTAACTCTTATATTTTTCCACGAATCTATAAGTGATAAATGAATGGAGTTGAATTGGTCCTTGTGTTTATCAATATCGTTAAGCCAGAACCATTGAACTGCACCCGCTTCAAATAGTGAAGTCGGTGTATCCGCATTGAACTCAAGCATTTTTGGCGCTTTGCTCTCTTCGCCATTCCAGGCGAGATCAAACCTTCCGTAAATTGAAGGTGAATGCTGTTTCCATTGGCTCTCAATGAATGGAATATAGACAGCAGGAATGGAGAAAAGTTCGTACATATTATTTCTGATTACATGATCGACAGCCAGCAGGCAAAGTCTATAGAGCTCTGTTGTGGATCGTTCCAGTTGCGCGACTTGTTCATAACTGAATTCATAATAGGCAGTTTCATCCCAATAGATAGCTCCATCGAGTGTGTGATAAGAAAACCCAAGCTGCTCAACTTTTGCCCGCCAGTTTTCGCGGGGAGAAATTTTGACTCTTTTCATATGTATTGATTAACCGACAACAGTATGATGTGTGCCAGTGTGACCAAAGCCACCGCGACTATGATGATGAGAAACGGGTCCTGGCAACGTGTGATTACTCGCCTGACTACGATCGGTCCGTTTGTAATGCGGTGTAAAACCGTGTTGCGAAATCAGTTTATGATAATAGTGAGGTCTGAATAACCTGAAAAGACCATCCCAGAATCTCGATTGATAATAGTAATCGTAAACCGGCTGTGGCTGCATGAGATTGTATCGGGTTGTATCCGATAGCACCTCTTCATCTACTATAGAGTACGGTGTTTCAATATTCTGAGGTAAGCTTTGATTGGCACAGCTTCCAAGTGTAAGAGATGCTACAATTGTGAGAATGATCCATGCTGACTTTTTCATATAAATGGGCTTTGGGAATGTTTGCGTCAAGCTGCATCGTTGAATGGATGCGTGAAGGGAATTTTTCTGACGGTATTTTCATGTACCAGAATGTTTACCTGGATTAATAAACGTAACGCGCAAACGGTTGTTTCGAAAAGATTGCTATTCTTTTATATGATATCTTAGGGGAATCATAATAATTGTTTACCTATAAGATCAAAACTAAGCATAAGACTTACAGTGATAATTGATATAATGACCATGCCTACAGGAAACACCTATGCCCTCTGTTAAACCCCTAAGTCTTTCTACCGAGATTGTAGCGGGAATCAGTTCCTTCATGGCAGCTTCTTATATTATTGTAGTTAACCCTGCGATACTTAGTCAGAGCGGAATGCCATTTTCCGCCGTGCTCACCGCTACTGTACTGGTCTCGTTTTTCAGTAGTTTGATGATGGGACTTTATGCCAGCAACCCAATCATTGTAGCCCCGGGTATGGGGCTCAATGCCTTCTTTACTTTTTCTGTGGTCCTGGGGATGAATGTTTCCTGGCAAATTGCGTTGGGTGCTGTATTCTGGTCAGGTATTATTTTTCTTCTTTTGTCGGCGTTTAATATCCGTGTTCAATTAGTTCGCGCTATACCAAAGCCGTTGCGTTTTGCAATTGCCACAGGGATAGGATTCTTCATTGCATTAATTGGTTTTATGAATGCCGGATGGATAATCCATAACCCGGCTACTATAATTGGTGTTAACAAACTAAATCCATCGTTGATTACATTTCTTGCGGGCATTGCAGTGATGGCCATTTTAACTCTTCGTAAAGTAAAAGGAGCGATACTGATTGGTATTGTAGTCACTACGCTGTTGGCTTATCCATTGGGGAGGTGGTGGGGAGATTCATCCGTTGTCAATTATACTGGCTTCTGGTCTGCTCCTGATTTCAGTCTTCTCTTTCAGCTTGACTTGGTTAATTCTCTTTCGTGGGCTATGGCCCCGGTTATTTTTGCCTTTGTATTCACTGATCTGTTTGATAGTCTTTCCACTTTTGTGGGATTGGCAGAGGCTTCACAATTACTAGATGAAAATGGCGAACCACGAAATATTAAGCAATCTCTGTTGACAGATGCTGCGTCCACAACATTGGCAGGGTTGGTTGGATCCAGTCCCGGCACGGCTTTCATTGAATCCGCCGTAGGTATTGAGGCGGGTGGTCG
>JANYDR010000044.1 GCA_025363495.1 Cyclobacteriaceae bacterium
CCTTTATTGTTCATTAAACCAATAAAAGAAACCCACAAGTAATAGAATATAATTGCCGCATGGGTGATCCCGAAACCGAAGTCGTTATTCCAAGAATAAAAACCGACTTGCTCGAAATATTTGAAGCGGTAGCCACACAAAGCCTTGATAAAATTTCTTTAGAGACAGACTCAAGAATTGCAACTACTGTAATGCTTGTCTCCGGTGGTTATCCTGAAGAATTTGAAAAAAATAAAGCCAGTCTCCATCCGGATAAGGCGCTATGGCTCTGGAAGGTAGAAGAGGTAAAAGTCTGATCTTTTAAAGACCAGACATATACGGTAGTTACCTACTCGTGCCCGAATGGGACTGAGGAGGCGAAGCTGTGAATGGCACTTTTAACATCTAGAAATCTTTTTCCCCTGAGGCTGGAACTTGAAATTGCGATAAAATGAAAATGAATTGTTAATTTTCAGTCTTGTATAGATTTGAAACCCCGCATGCAGCTATTTTTTCGTTACTCTAAAAAGACCCTAGGCTCCCCTGTTTTCAGATTCTTATGGACGTTGGTTCTGATTATTACTATCAGCTCCTGCGTAACGAACCGTAAGTATCAGTTGGTGCAAAAGAATGACGTTAATAAATCAAATTTGCGGACCGACTCTGTTATGAGAGAATACAAAACAGTCCAATTTGAATATAGACTTCAAACCAATGATATAGTTTCCATAAGATTTGAAAGCCTCACTCCAAAAGAGTATGATTTTCTTTCAATCCAAACTGGAGCTACCAATCCAAATTTGGTTGCCGGCGGTGGATTATTATTCGGCGATCTTATTGATGACCGTGGCGAGATTCCTTTTCCAGTCGTAGGTAGAACCAAGGTTGGTGGGTTAACAGTGTTTGAGGCACAGAATTTTCTACAAGGTTTGGCTAATCAGTATTTAGAATCCCCAACAGTAAAAGTGCGGTTGCTTAACTATCGCGCGACATTCCTTGGAGAAGTGCACAGAGAAGGTGTGATATTGATGCAAAATAATCGTGTAAGCATGCTGGAGGCTCTCGGGCTGGCAGGAGGATTAACAGATCTCGCTGATAAAACTAACATTAAGCTGATACGTCAAAAAGGAGATAAAACGGAGATTATTTATATTAATCTTCAGGACGAAAATTTCATTACTTCGCCGTATTACTACGTTTACCAAAATGATGTCATTGTTGCCCCTCCACTCAAGCAACGTCCGTACCAAAGATACTTTAGTGCGAACATTTCAGTTCTATTATCGGCGATAACCCTATTAATCATTGTCCTCACTTATACAAAATAGAAATCTGACACGTGGCAGCTGAACAGGAAATTCGACAAGTGCAAACCGATCAGCAATTTAGTAGTACGATTGATTGGAAACGTATTGGTTTCCTGGCATTACGGTACTGGTATTTTGTGTTGTTTACACTAACTGTTTGTATTTCAATCGCCTTTTATAAGATTCGGTACTCTCAGCGTATTTACCCGGTGATGGCCTCGATAATAATCAGGGAAAAAGAAGAAACCAGTGGTGCGGAATTATTGTACAAAAACGCGATCATCGACCAATACAGGAACTACTTAAATGAGCCTTATATTTTGCGGTCCTGCCCGTTGATTCAACGTGTCGTGGAAGATCTCAACTTTGATGTGTCATTTTACCAGGCGGGATATATTTTGACGACTGAAGCCTATGACGCGTTTCCAATCGAGGCGCGATTAATACGTGGCGAATCCTTAAGCCATCCGGCAAAGTATGTTTTTAAGATATTAAACGATGCATCTTATTCACTACAACTTCCAGATCAACCGGCAACGGTGCCCGCCCATAAATTTAATTTCGGCGATGAGATCGTGTTTGATAATAACAAGCTGATTATACAACGAAACGAGGGAATGTCTTTAAAAGAACTTGAAAATGATCCTTATCTGCTGACGATTCAAAATCCTTTTAATGTGGCAGCCGAATATGTGGCAAAGCTGGATATTACCTGGGCTGAAGAGGGTTCGGGCGTGATTTATGTAAAAGTAAATGGGCCGGTTCCGAACAAAGAAATAGACTTTATCAATGGCCTTGTCAAAACGTATCAGCAATACGATCTGAACAAAAAGAATCAAACGGCAAATAGAACAGTCGCCTTTATAAAGTCGCAATTGAACAAGATTTCTGACTCTTTGAAAATATTTGAGAACCAATTGCAGCAATTCAAAAAGGAGAATCGCACCAGTGGTAATATGGATTACGAAGCACAGCAGGCATTTTCAAAAATAACCGCACTTGCGGGCCAACGCGCTGAAATAGTTGGAAAGGAAAAGTACTATGAGTACTTAAAGAAATACATGACCGAAAGTAAGAACCTGGAACAGGTAATTTTGCCTTCTTCGTTTGGTATCAATGACCCGGTCATTTCTAATTTAGTTGGTAAAATTGCTGACGTACAACTGGAATTAAAACTTTTTATTGATCAGGAAAAAATCAGAAGTCCGTTGGTCACTAACAAGTTAGTGAGATTGGCTGAGCTCAAACGGGAAGTGGGGGAGTCAATGCAAAGTTTAAGGTCAACGGACAAAATTAAATTAGCGCTTCTCGACAATCAGATCGCGGAAGCAGAACAGAAGATCAGTCATTTACCGTTCGCGGAAAGGCAGTTAGTCACCATCAGGCGAAGCTATACCCTTCTGGAAAATTTGTACGTGTTTCTCATGCAAAAGATGTCAGAAGCCGAGATATCGAAGGCATCGAGCGCAAGCGATATTTTTATTGTAAATCCTCCATTGCTTATGGGAGGCGCGATCTATCCGAAAGTCGGCCAAAATTACGCCATAGCGTCTATCTTCGGCTTAGGTATTCCGCTCGCGATATTTATTTTGCTAGAGTTGTTAAACACAAAAATTCAATCAAAAGAAGATATTGATAAGCTCACGACCATTCCGTTCATCGGTGGTATCGGCCATAAGAAGTCGGCAAGCAACATGGAAGTTCTGAATTCCCCCAAGTCTGCCATCGCTGAATCATTTAGAGCGTTGCGATCGAACCTGAATTATTTCATTGACCAAAAAGACAAACCGGTCTTCCTGATAACAAGTTCGATAAGTGGCGAAGGAAAAACATTCACTTCCCTCAACCTGGCATCCATTTTTGCTCTTTCAGGCAAACGAACCTTGATTGTGGGAGCGGATATGAGAAAACCGAAAATCTATCAGGACTTTCAACTTCACAATGAAAAGGGACTGAGCACTTATTTATCGGGGATTGATACATTCGAGTTGGTAATTCAAAAAACTTCCAATGCCATGCTGGACCTTGTGAGTGGCGGACCTGTTCCACCCAATCCGTCTGAATTATTGTTAAACGTCAGAATGGAAACTTTTATGGGAAGAGCAAAATCAGATTATGATATAATTGTTATAGATACACCTCCAATGGCTATTGTGACCGACGCTTTTGCGTTGTCAAAATTTGCTGATCATACCTTGTTCATTATCCGTCAGAATTATACACCAAAATCTCTCATAAAGACTACTGAAGATTTTTATTCGTCTGGAAAACTCTCCAAGATGAGCATCGTGCTTAATGACATATACAGGTCCGGACTTGGTTATGGTTATGGTTATGGTTATGGATACGATTACTACGGTTATGGTAAGAAGAAGAATGGCTATGGTTATTATACTGAAGGTTAAGGGCGGGAAAATCAATGTTGTCGTCGTTTAAATCTCTTAATTCGTAAAATGATCACAAACTGATCTCAGTTCAAATGTTGAGGGGGATTGCTGCAGGTATGTTTGTTTCTTTCACTTCACATTCCGATTGAATGGCCTTACGGGAAATTCAAACTGATTCTTCAATATTAAGTATGTATCGGATTGCCAAGTTCTCTGCGTGAAGCCGACTCAAGTCATTTTTATTAATTCTCATCCAATTCAGTACTTCGCTCCATTGTATAAGTATTTAAACGACCATTCGATTACTGCGGAAGTCTGGTATTGTTCGAACGAGAATGAAAAAGGACATTTTGATCGTCAATTTAATTCCAATGTTTCATGGGATATTCCGCTGTTGGAAGGATATAGCTATAAGTTTTTCAGGAATGTTTCATGGTCTCCATCACTGTATAGTGGTTTTTTTGGACTGATAAATCCAGGAATTATCCGAGCTCTATTTCTAAAAAAAAAATCTCTTATTGTAGTCCACGGATGGTCGCACCTGACACATGTTTTGACTATCATCATGGCAAGACTGGCCGGACATCAGGTTTGTTTGCGGGGAGAAAGTCCTTTGAATCAGGAGATGATGAAAAGCAAAACCAATAGAATGATTAAGCGAATTATTCTACAGGGGTTTCTTTTTAAGTTTGTTGACAAATTTTTATTCATCGGCTCCCAGAACAGAGCTTTTTATCAGTATTATGGAATCGAATTGCCCCAGTTGGTTTTTGTTCCATATGCAGTAGACAATGACCGGTTTCAGGCGGCTGCAAAACATATGGAATCAGTGCGTAATTCCTTACGCGAAAAATTGGGATTTCGGCCAAAGGATAAAATCGTTTTGTTTGCGGCCAAGTATATTTCAAAGAAACGCCCGATGGATATTCTGAAGGCTTATAAAAATTTAGAAGTAATGGACAAATGCCTGGTAATGGCAGGCGAAGGAGAATTGAGAGGTAAGATGGAGGACTATATCCGGCGTAACAATGTTGAAAAGGTCAGTCTAACGGGATTCGTAAATCAAACGGCAATCGAAGAATACTATGCAATTGCTGATGTGTTCGTTCTATGTTCCGGTGTCGGTGAAACGTGGGGACTATCGGTAAATGAAGCCATGAATTTTGGATTACCTGTCGTGGTTTCTGACATCGCAGGATGTGGTTTTGATTTGGTAAAAGACGGAGATACCGGATTTATTTCCCTTACTGGAGATATTGAAAATTTAACAAATAGAATTACTTCGGCTTTACAAATTGAGAAACCAATTTCTCCCGATGTGATCAATATATATTCCTTTGATACCATCGTTAAATCTTTTCAATCAATACTTGAAAACCAGCATCGATAAAACCATCAAGATTCCTTCTGACAATAGTTTGAATTGGGATGTGGTGATCAGGCCAGAGCGTAAATGGTTTGATCTCAGGTTGAAAGAAGTTTGGGAATACCGCGATTTGCTTTGGCTGTTGGTTCGCCGAGATTTTGTTTCTTTCTACAAGCAAACAATTTTTGGCCCGGTTTGGATATTTATTCAACCCCTATTTACGACCTTGATGTTTATCCTCGTATTCAGTCGCTTGGCGGCTCTATCTACAGATGGTCTGCCGCCGGCATTATTTTACATCTCCGGGATCACCGCCTGGAATTATTTCTCCGATTGCCTTGTAAAGACCTCGACCGTATTTAAAGACAACTCTAATCTGTTTGGAAAAGTATATTTCCCCCGACTTATCATGCCGTTGAGCATTATCGTGTCTAACCTTTTCCGGTATTTAATTCAATTCATTTTGTTTCTCCTGATCATGATGTATTATCTGCTGCGTGGCTTTGATTTCGAACCAACATGGTCGATAACATTATTTCCGTTCTTGGTGGCATTGATGGCAGCACTTGGACTTGGATCGGGGATACTAATATCAGCAATGACAACAAAATACCGTGATCTGAGTTTTTTAGTAATCTTTGGTGTACAACTTTTCATGTATGCCACCACAGTGATTTATCCGTTATCGACTGCGCCGCTCAAGTATCGATGGATAATTGAACTTAATCCGATGACAGCGATCATCGAAACATTCCGTTATGGATTCCTTGGCAGAGGGAGTTTTTCATGGGGTTCGTTAAGTTACTCTTGTGCTGTGGCGCTTGTTCTCGTATTAACGGGGATGATCGTGTTTAATAAAGTCGAAAAAGATTTCATTGACACTGTTTAGTGTGTGCATTTTAGTTGAATAACAGAATCTATGTCGGTTGTCATTCGCATTGAGAATTTAGCCAAGGCTTATCAGTTAGGTGAAATCGGCACCGGCACGATAACCAGAGACCTTGAGCGCTGGATTGCAAGAATGCGTGGAAAAGAGGATCCGTTCCTGAAAATTGCGGACTCGAACAATCGAAACGTCCGGAGCCGTAGCGATGTGGTTTGGAGCTTGAAAGATATTAACATGGATATTGAACAGGGTTCTGTGGTTGGAATCGTGGGACGAAATGGTGCGGGCAAGAGCACATTGTTAAAGATTCTAAGTCGTGTGACGTCGCCTAGTCGTGGGTGCGTGAAGATAAAAGGCAGAGTGGCGAGTCTCCTGGAGGTGGGAACCGGCTTTCATCAGGAGCTTACCGGAAAGGAAAATGTATTCCTGAACGGCGCGATACTTGGGATGCAAAAACAGGAAATCAAGCGAAAGTTTGATGAAATTGTCGAATTTTCTGGCGTAGAGCGATTCATCGATACCCCTGTAAAAAGATATTCTTCCGGAATGTACGTTCGTCTTGCTTTTGCTGTTGCCGCCTATCTGGAGTCCGATATTCTTATCGTCGATGAAGTGCTTGCAGTAGGCGATTCAGAATTCCAAAAAAAATGTCTTGGCAAAATGAAGGACGTAAGTGTTCAGGAGGGGCGGACTGTATTGTTTGTAAGTCACAATATGGGTGCTATTAAGAATCTGACAAACAAGGTAGCGTATCTGAAGAATGGACAGCTGTTAAATTTCGGGCCTACCGCCTCGATGGTGGAAGAGTATCTAAACGAAAGCGTGCAGGTGGCAATAGCAGATGATTTAAATTTCTTCAGAAGAGGTGGTACGACAGGAGAAGCAAAAATTGCGTCCGTTTTAGTAAATGATACGAAGGGTAGACTTCCAAAAATAGGACCGCAGGGCAAGA
>JANYDR010000061.1 GCA_025363495.1 Cyclobacteriaceae bacterium
AACTGAAGCTACCATCAACACATCCCTTGATCAACCTGCATGGGAAATTTTATTTGACTTGAAGAATGGAAGTACTGACTATAATCTTGGTGGCCTCGGAATGCATCCCGAAGCAAAGGATGGATTCGACTTTCACGATGATTTTAACTCTCCAAGATTCCTTGAATACCTCGAAGTAAAATTCCCAAAAAAGTATGTTGGAATGACGTACACAAAAGATGTCGTACCAACAGCTGATAGCCATGTTTGGGAATTTAATGTCGAGTCAAATCTGAAAGAAGAAATAACATCGCTGAACTGGGATAACTCTTATTTCGGCAATAGCAAAGAAATTTATTTGCTGGATGTGAGAACATATAAAGTAATTGACATGACAACTCAAAATCGTTATGAGTTCAATCAAAATCAATCAAAAGAATTCAAAGTCGTTTTTGGCAATGGCTCATTTGTAAAACAGGAGTTGTTGCCAACGGAGATAGTGCTTTATGATCCCTATCCGAATCCATTTACAAATGAAGTTTCAATCGGCTACGCGCTTCCGGATGCAGTTAGGAACACGGCTGCACAAATTGAAGTTTATAATTCAATGGGAGCAAGGGTATCGCAGCAGCAGGCAACTGAGCCTGGTGTTGGAAGCTGGACCTGGAAAAATGATTCACAAACTCCAGGATTATATTTTGTGATGCTGAAGTCGGGTAATCAAATTCTTACTAAGAAAATCCTTAAACGATAAGGATATATCCAAATGTTAATTATTAACACAATGAAAAAGCTCGTTCTGCTACTTCTATTGTTTTGTCCTTTGTTAATGACAGGACAAACTATTAAAGGGAAAACAAATTCTGTAACGGTCGACTACTCATCGAAAGATGTTGTTAAGGTCACGCGTAAGTATCGCGCATTGATCATGGGTGTTTCAAAGTATGAGCACGAGGGTGCAGGTCTGCAATCTTTGGATAATCCTGTGAAAGATGCACAAAGTGTTTACGAGATGCTTACAAAAAGATATACGTTCGATCCTCAGGATGTTCTTCTTTTAAAAAATCCTACGCGCCAGAATATTATTGATGCATTTGACAAGTTATCCAACGAAGCAACAGAGAATGATAATGTATTGGTGTTTTATGCTGGCCATGGTGTTTGGGACAAGCAAAAAGACCTTGGTTACTGGTTGCCGTCAGATTCGGAAATGAAAAGCCGGAGCGCCTGGATTGCCAATAGCCAGATCAAAGATTATCTGAGTGATAATGTTATTCGGTCAAAGCATATTCTATTAATTACGGATGCGTGTTTCGGTGGCAGTATCTTTAAAAGCAGAAGTGTATCGGCAGAAACCTTCATGCGTGTCAATGAATTATTCAAAGAGCCAAGCCGCAAAGCGATGACCAGTGGAAATCTAAGCGCTGTGCCGGATAAAAGTATTTTTATTCAACAACTCATAAAGAAACTGGGTGACAATGAAGATGAGTACTTGCCAGGTCAGCAACTTTTCAGTCGTATCTATGAGCCAATTGTAAATAATGCTGCTACTAATCCTGTCTATGGCGTTATTCAAGGTGCCGGAGATGGTGGCGGTGATTTCATTTTTGTAAGACGATATCCTAAGCCCTAATGGGTTTATCTTTGCTCATGGCTAAAAACCAAAACAACGGAGCAATACATATTAGCCAGGCAATCCAGGAATTGCTTAAGGCTCAACATCTCAAGCCAAAATTTGATGAGGCCAATCTTGTTGTTTCATGGGAACGAATTGTGGGAAAGGCAATTGCCAAAAGGACAAAAAAGGTCTATGTGAGAAATAAGGTTCTTTTTGTCGAACTTCAATCACCCTCCATGAAACACGACCTCAGCTACCATAAAACTCAAATGCTTGACCTCTTTAAGAAGGAGTTTGGGGAAGACGTTGTTTCGGAAATCATCTTTATGTAGGTCTTGTCGCATCTGCCAATTTCTAATACCTAATTCCTAACCTGAAATAAGGCCATTTACTGTATCCTAATATTATTTCCCGCGCTTGCCAATCACGAAAAAGCCATTAATTTTGCACTCCTGTTTTTGGAAAAGGGTCTGTGTAAGCAGGTTTTAACCGGAATGGGGGCGTTCTAAGAAATACGAAGCAATTTTCACATTGAGCTTGTTGGCTGCGACTTGTCGATCGTGTGAAGGATCTGGGGAGATACTCAAGCGGCCAACGAGGACAGACTGTAAATCTGTTGACTTATGTCTTCACAGGTTCGAATCCTGTTCTCCCCACAGATCATTTATTGATTTGGTGATTTATTGATTGGGTGATTTGAATCCTCAAATTACCTAATGTCCAAATCACCAAATGATTACGCGGGAGTAGCTCAGTTGGTAGAGCGATAGCCTTCCAAGCTATAGGTCGCGAGTTCGAACCTCGTCTCCCGCTCTGGACATTTGGAGATTTTGTGATTTGAGGATTTAAAATCGCCAAGTCACTAAATCAGTAAATTCTTAAATGGATTGCTGCTGTTGTAGCTCAGTGGTAGAGCACTTCCTTGGTAAGGAAGAGGTCGTGAGTTCAATCCTCATCAACAGCTCTGTCACTTGGATAGAGCCTTGAAAAGGAGGGAGGTGAGTTCCCTGCCCGCCGGAGCTGTCTCAGCGAAGGAGGGAATCCTCATCAACAGTTCTGTCGCTTTGATAAGGTAGGAACCTCATCGACAGCTAAAAGATTTGAAGGACGCAAAAAGTGCGTTTTTAGTATAATTTAAAATGAATTGACCGGTTGCCGGTGGGTAGCGCCATCAAGAAAGTAATCGGAAAGTTCAGGCCCCGTGGCACGTGCCACGGGGCGAAAACGAATAACCCTTATTCGAAGGCTTAACATGTTTGGGGTGTATGCTTCTTAGTCGGAGAAGCTTTGGATTGTATTTTATTTAATCAATTATACACTTTTAAACTTTAACTGGGATTTTCAAATATGGCAAAGGAAACATTTGATCGTTCGAAACCTCACGTTAACGTGGGTACTATAGGACACGTTGACCACGGTAAGACAACCTTGACAGCAGCAATTACTTCGGTACTTGCGAAAAAGGGCTTGGCATCGATGAGAGATTTCTCTTCGATTGACAACGCACCTGAAGAAAAAGAGCGCGGTATCACTATTAATACATCGCACGTAGAGTATTCGACGCTAAAACGTCACTATGCACACGTGGACTGTCCTGGTCACGCTGACTATGTGAAAAACATGGTTACTGGTGCTGCCCAGATGGACGGTGCTATTCTGGTGGTTGCCGCAACTGACGGCCCTATGCCACAAACTCGTGAGCACATTCTATTGGCTCGTCAGGTAGGTGTGCCTGCACTTGTTGTATTCATGAATAAAGTTGACTTGGTGGATGACGCTGAGTTGCTTGATTTGGTAGAAATGGAAGTTCGTGAGCTCCTTTCTTCCTATAACTTCCCTGGCGACACCATGCCAGTGATCAGAGGATCTGCATTGGGTGCCCTCAACGGCGAAGCAAAGTGGGTTGAAAAAATTGACGAATTGATGGATGCGGTGGATAATTTCATACCACTTCCTATCCGTGCAATTGATAAAGATTTCCTGATGCCTGTTGAAGACGTGTTCTCAATCACTGGACGTGGCACTGTTGCTACCGGCCGTATTGAGCGAGGCATTATTAAGACTGGCGATCCTGTTCAGATTCTTGGAATGGGTGCTGAAAATCTTACCTCCACTATCACAGGTGTCGAAATGTTCCGCAAGATCCTTGATAGAGGAGAAGCTGGTGACAACGTGGGATTATTACTCCGCGGTATTGAAAAAGACCAAATCTGTCGTGGTATGGTTATTTGCAAGCCAGGAACAGTTACTCCTCACGCTAAATTCAAAGCTGAAGTTTATGTACTGAGCAAGGAAGAAGGTGGTCGTCACACTCCTTTCTTTAACAAGTACCGTCCTCAGTTCTTCTTCCGTACAACGGATGTTACAGGCGAAATCATGCTTCCAACAGGAGTAGAAATGGTTATGCCAGGTGACAATGTGTCAATCGAAGTGGAATTGATCAATAAGATCGCGATGGAAAAGGGTCTTCGTTTTGCGATTCGCGAAGGCGGTCGTACCGTAGGCTCAGGTCAGGTAACAGAAATTGTTGACTAAGACCTTAATCGCTTAAAGCTTTGGAAAAGGCAGTTAAGTGATTGATAATCAAATCAGAGCGTTTCCTGGAAATTTCCAGGAAACGTTTTTGTTTTGAACCCTTTTGTTCTACCTTTGCAGTCCTTTTGAAAATTTAGGATGCTGGGTGGGTTCAGAAGGGCTGTAGATTAGTTAGGGGACCAAACGGGTGTAGCTCAATTGGTAGAGTAGCGGTCTCCAAAACCGTTGGCTGGGAGTTCGAGTCTCTCCACCCGTGCATCGTCCGCCGAAGCCTAGCGAAGGCGGACATCGTTCGCCAGCGAAAAAATGAAGGCGTCGTCTTAAAAGCCCTGAAAAGGGAATAGAAGACGAAAATCAGGAGAATTTGGAACCCTGAAAAAGGAAACGAAACATGGAAAAAGTAAAAAATTACCTGTTAGAGTCAATTGAGGAGGTCCGCAACAAGGTCACGTGGCCAAAGTTCAGCGAACTCCAGGGCAGCGCCATTTTAGTATTGGTAGCCTCATTGATTTTCGCATTGGTGATTTGGGTTATCGATTTGGGTTTTGGAGGTGCGTTGGGCTGGTTTTACAGGGAGTTTTAAATCAGCAAGACAATGGGTGAACTAAAATGGTACGTTTTACGCGTGATCAGCGGACAGGAGAAGAAAGTTAAATCTTACCTGGAGACTGAGATTGACCGTTCAAAACTCACCGATTCAATACCGCAGGTGTTGATTCCTTCAGAAAAGGTGTACGAGATGCGCAACGGGAAGAAAAAGATGCGTGAGAAGAATTTTTTCCCTGGATATGTTTTAGTATCCGCAGATCTGGCTCACCCGGAAGCCCACCATACTGTAACGAATATTCCCGGTGTAATCGGATTTCTGGGAAATAATGGCACTGGTGCTACGAAAGATCCGGTCCCACTCAGAACATCGGAAGTAAACCGTATTCTGGGTAAAGTAGACGAGGTAGATGAAGTTGGGGAAAAGCTGGAAAGACCTTTTATAAGAGGAGAATCGGTGAAAGTGATGGATGGTCCTTTCAGTGGTTTTACAGGAAATGTCGAAGAAATTTTTGAAGACAAGAAGAAATTGAATGTCATGGTCAAAATATTCGGACGGAATACGCCGGTCGAATTGAGTTACATGCAAGTTGAAAAGTTAGACTAAGAGTATTATGGCAAAGGAAGCAATTGGCTATTTAAAACTGCAGGTTAAAGGAGGCGCGGCAAACCCTGCACCACCTATCGGTCCTGCTCTTGGTAGCAAGGGTTTGAACATCATGGATTTCTGCAAGCAGTTTAATGCTCGCTCGCAAGACAAACCAGGGCAAGTTCTCCCTGTATTGATCACTATATATAATGACAAGTCTTTTGACTTTGTTATTAAGACTCCTCCTGCGGCTATCCTTATTATGGAGGCAACCAAATTGCAGAAAGGTTCAAAAGAGCCTAACCGCACGAAAGTCGGTTCGATCACATGGGACCAGATCAAGAAAATTGCAGAAATAAAAATGCCTGACCTCAACGCCTTTAAAGTTGAGTCGGCGATGAAAATGATTGCTGGAACGGCCCGCAGCATGGGTGTCACTGTAAGTGGCGCAGCTCCGTGGGATAAATAATTAAAAAGATCATGGCAAGAATTACAAAAAATCAAAAGGCAGTCGCCGGAAAGTATAACCCAGAGAAAGAATATTCTTTGACGGATGCTTCTGCGCTTGTAAAAGAAATTACGTTCACGAAGTTCGATGCTTCGGTAGACGTGGACATTCGTTTGGGAGTTGATCCTAAGAAATCTGACCAGATGGTTCGTGGTGTGGTATCACTTCCACATGGCCTTGGTAAGGTTGTTCGTGTATTGGTGCTTTGCACTCCTGACAAAGTTCAGGAAGCAAAAGATGCTGGTGCTGAATTCGTAGGTCTTGATGAATTCGTAACAAAAATTGAAGGTGGCTGGGCAGATATCGATGTGATCATCTGTACTCCTACCGTTATGGCAAAAGTTGGTAAGTTAGGTAAGGTGTTGGGACCACGTGGTCTAATGCCTAACCCGAAGTCTGGTACAGTTACCCTGGAAGTTGGTAAAGCAGTGAAAGATGTGAAAGCAGGTAAAGTGGACTTCAAAAT
>JANYDR010000097.1 GCA_025363495.1 Cyclobacteriaceae bacterium
AAGAAGTAGTTAAGAAAATCGGCATTACCTCTGAGATGTTTTACGACGCGATATCCAGTTTTGAAGGGGTCGGCAGCTGACTTTGTCTTAAATCGTTGCAATCATATTATATCTATCTAACAACAACAACTTCGCCACAGATGAACACAGACGTTGCAGAAAACTACTTAGTGGAAAGATTTTCACAGATGAGCGCAGTTTCGCTGCCAATCTGTGGTAATTTAATCTGGCGCAAAAGATTTTTATTTCTCTATCCGTGAAAATCTGTGGCATCCGTGGCAAAGGATTTTCTATTTCTGCTTAAGTCAGTCTGTTCTACCCAAAACGCAGTCCCACTATTTTCCAGATGACTTATAATTTCCCTTGCGTCTTTGCGCCTCCGCTGTATATTTCAACTTATTAATAATTCCTCTCAAACATGAAGCTCAAGCTTAAAATACCCCTTTGCTTTTTCGATCTTGAAACTACGGGAGTCAATATCACGCAAGACCGGATTGTTGAGATTGCGGTCATCAAGCTGATGCCCAATGGAGATATTCTTGAGAAAAAAAACCTTGTCAATCCAACGATACCCATTCCGGCAGAATCTTCCGCCATTCATGGAATCCAAAATGATGATGTGAAAGACAAGCCTACCTTTAAAGAATTGGCTAAGGATTACGCCAAGTTCTTCGAGGGTGCTGATCTAAGCGGATTCAACATTTTAAAATTTGACGTGCCTGTTCTCGTCGAAGAGTTTTTACGGGCCGGTGTTGATTTCGACTATTCGCGAAAGCGCATTATAGATTCGCAACGGATCTATCATTTGATGGAGAAAAGGAATCTCTCTGCTGCTTATCAGTTCTATTGTCTGAAAAAGCTGGAAGATTCACATACTGCTCTGGCCGATACGAGGGCATCAATGGAAGTGCTCCTCGCTCAGGTCGAGCGATATGAAAATCAGGCAGTCACTGATGGCTTGGGGCACCCAATCGGAATACTTAAGAACGATCCCGATGAACTTCATAAACTTACCTCTTCCGCCATGATCGATCTTGCCGGTCGTATGATTTTGAATCACAAAGGCGAGGCTGTTTTCAATTTTGGGAAACATAAAAATAAGAATGTGCTTTCAGTACTTAAAGAAGAGGCTGCTTATTACGACTGGATGATGAATGGCGACTTTTCCCTTGATACCAAGCGCAGACTTACTGAGATCAAGCTGAGCGAATTCAAAAAATAAATAAGGTATTTTTTGGTGACGAGCGGTTATTCGTTTGTCTAAATAAGTGAATACAAACAACATATTAGCGATTCTCTTTACTGGTTGACAGTTAACAAAAAATCAATTGACAACGAGCAATTGATAACATGTTGTCAATTGCTCGTTGTCGACTGTCAATTGACTAATTAAACCCTAATAATTATGCAAACAAATCGTTGGCTCATCAGCCTATTGGCTGGAGCGTTACTATCATCTTGCGCAATCATTCGTCCGGGACAAGTTGGCATCAAACAAACATTAGGTAAGATCAAGAGCGATCACCTTCTGCAGGGAGCCTATACTTTCAATCCGTTCACAACCATCATTTATAAAATTCCGGTACGCACAGTAGAAGCATTTAACACGCTTGATGTTCCTACTAAGGAAGGACTAACCGTTAAGTCTGAAATCGCCCTGCTTTATCACGTGAAGCCTGAAGCAGCAAGAGAAGTCTACACTAAATATGGAATGAATTATCAGGAGGTCATTGTAGAAAGTAATTTTCGGGCAGTAGTAAGGCACATTGCTGGTATGTATTATGCTAAGGAATTATTTGCGGTCGACCGCAAAAAAATTGAAAAAGAGATTTATGATGAGATCGCCGCAAGCATTTGGGATAAGGGTTTTGTCACGGATGCAGTTTTATTAAAAAGTATAACAATGCCTCCTCAAATTTTCCAGGCAGTGGAGAATAAACTGAAGGCTGAACAGGAATCTCTTCAAATGGAATTTGTAATCTCTAAGCAAAAGAAAGAGGCAGAGCGGATGCAGATTGAAGCCGAAGCGATTAAAAATTACAACAAAAC
>JANYDR010000150.1 GCA_025363495.1 Cyclobacteriaceae bacterium
ACAGACCTGTCATTGAAGGATTTTCTACTGTGATGGGATGTGCTGATATCCGAATCTTGTTCCAAACCGCGGAAGGGTTTAGTCCTATACCCTGGGTATTTGAAACAATGAGAGCTGCAACCCCTGATACATGTGGACAAGCCATTGAAGTACCTGATAGTGGCGCGTATGTTGCGCCAGCATAAGTACTGAGAATATCGGAACCTGGCGCGGCAATGTCTATCCAACTTCCATAATTTGAAAAATAAGATTTTACATCCTTGTTATCAGTAGCGGCAACAGCAATTACACTTGGATACGAAGCAGGATAACCAATGTCGGGATTGGAGGTGTTTGAATTTCCCGCAGCAAATATTACAAGGCCCCCAGCCATCGGGCCAGTCTGAATATTTAGATTATAGTTTGCGGCGCTATTATCGTATCCGGCCCGCTGGATAAAATATTCGATTGCTTCCTGGATCGAAGTGGAACCACCACCCCAGCTGTTTTGAGAAATGACCGCACCATTGTCTGCCGCGTAAACCATTGCGGCTTCAAAACCTCCTATTCCAAAACTGCCGAATGCAGCACAACTCATTAACCGAATGCCGTCCCCCGATCCTGAACCACCTGCAATTCCTGAAACGCCAATTCCGTTATTGGAAGTTGCTCCGATTGTTCCTGCGACGTGGGTGGCATGAAAGGATGGCAGGGTGCTGGGACTTTGATCTCCAAAACCATATCCATGGATATCGTCTATATACCCGTTGTGATCGTCATCAATTCCATTATTTGGAATTTCATGTGGGTTCGTCCAGGCTGCATGCGCCAGATCGGGATGGCTGAAGTCTATGCCACCGTCAATTACGGCGACAACTACATTGGGTGAACCTGTTTCTATTTGCCATGCCTTTAGCAGATTAATATCGGCACCTGACGTTCCGCCGGTTTGGCCCGAGTTATTAAAATTCCACTGTTGCGGGAAGAGCGGATCATTTGTTCCCGATGGAAGTGGATCATCATTTTTCCAGCTTGCTGTAAATTCTTTACATTCCTCAACAGAGTGAAAGTAGTTAAGGTTCTGATAGTCGGTTACTATCTTACTTAAGCTTGCACTCTTGCTAAACTTTATTTCATACCAAAGATGAAGCCCGAAAGCCCGATGGGCGGCTTCGTATTTTCCCGCGTCGGGGAAGATCCTTTTAATACTAACAGCGTTGTGTTTCTTACTTACATCATCCATTCGATTCATTCCTGAATGGATTGATTTCCCGGCAAGAGTATTACGCGGGATAAACTGCTCTTTAAATTTTACATGTATTGTCTTATAGTCGTTTGTCTGGCCAAGAGAAAAATTAGCTAGTGAAATAAAAAGTATTATCGATAGAAGAGCAGAGACTGTCGATATACTGCTACATTTCCTATCCTTACTTTTTACAAATTGATTGGTGGCAGGCAATGTCATTAAAACGGAATACTAAATAATTGGGGTTTGAGAAGATTAAATAATCCAGCGAAATGAATTTGAATTGTTCAAAGATTAGAAAAATCGCGCAGTATATCAAATTTAAGTACCGATATTCCCGGATGTCAGAGGGGAGATAATGCTCCCCCCGTTGGTCCGGATCTATACTCGGATGAACAAAGTTGGTCGAGTGGGATCGCTGGTCGACATTTGCAATGTCGACCGAATCGTAGGATTGATCTAGATCGGAGGACGGATCTGTGATCCGCCCAAACTTAGTCTAAACTCACTCGGCCTTTCGCTTACCAAAAATGATCAGGAAAACCTGATTTTCATTTCTTTGTTCAATCCCTACTTTTATCTCATGGGATTCAAATACAAGATCCGTAGTGATAAGCTTCATTTCTTAACTCACACCATCGTCGATTGGGTTGATGTTTTCACTCGTCGCGAACTTGCTGAGGTGGTTGTGACTTCATTAAATTATTGTGTTGAGAATAAAGGTCTTGAAGTTTACGTTTGGTGTCTGATGCCAAGTCATCTTCATATGATTGCCAGGGCGGCAGAAAATTCTGAGTACGATTTGTCTGAGATCAGGAGAGATTTTAAAAAGTTTACTTCTAAGACGATAATTAAAACTATTTCAGAAATAGGAGAGAGCAGAAGAGAATGGATGCTGAATCATTTTAAAGCGGGTTCAGACAAGTTTGAGGTTTGGCAGGAAGGTATGCATCCTGTAGAACTAAGTAAAAGAAGATTCACAAATCAGAAAATGGATTATATACACAACAATCCGGTGGTGGCAGGGATTGTGAGGGAGCCGCAGGATTATTTATTGAGTTCGGCTACTGATTACTATCTTGTAAATAGGAAAGGGTTGGTAAAGATCTGTTATATTGAATAGTTGAGTTTCCTAAGCCGAGCGCTGTTTATGAAGAAATTGAGAATGGATTATAAATCCACTAACCCTTGAGAGTGTGTTTCATGGAAGGCCCGGATTGCAAATCCGGGCCAACTTCCCACGTGATGCAACTTGAGCAAAGAAGGAAGATCGGGACCAACTGGG
>JANYDR010000174.1 GCA_025363495.1 Cyclobacteriaceae bacterium
TCTTTATAAAGATTTCAGGCCTTCTCGCAACTCTATCCGGAAGTAATTATTGGATGATGGCGGTTCTTATCTCATTCATCTCTTTTTTGGGTGCGTGGTATTTATTCAGGAAAACAATTCTTTTTTTTCCTTCGTCTGGAATGGCTGCTGCAATCTCATTTCTGTTTTATCCATCCGTTGTGTTTTGGTCGTCTGGACTTATGAAAGAAAGTCTTGGACTTGCCGCGTTATTCTTTTTGGCTGGTATTTTTTTAACGTTAATTAAACATCAGAAAGTCATTTGGTGGGAATGGATCATGATGATCATGTTCTTGTGGATTGGTTGGAATCTCAAATATTACTGGATCGGTGTTTTTGTTCCAGTAATTCTGACCACAACAGTTGTTGTCTGGCTCAAACCAAAACTTTCTTTTGTAACGCGTTATGATTTGATAACCTGGCTGGCACTCTTCATTATTATTTTACTGGTAAGCACGAGTATTCACCCTAATTTTTATCCAGGTCGTTTTTTGGATGTTATGGTTCAGAATAACAGGGAATTTATGAGCCTGACAAATTCTGGTAACGCTGTTCGTTATGATAATTTAAATTCTACGTTAACTAGTGTTCTAATAAACTCTCCTCAGGCACTTGTGGCAGGACTTTTCCGTCCATTTTTCTGGGAGGGAGGTAATTTTATTTCAATCATCGCTGGAATTGAGAATTTTATTTTATTAGTCATGATAGGCATATCATTACCAGCCACGTTTACTTTTCTTAAATCACCAGATCGCCTGCTGGGAATAGCAATAATAACTTACAGTATTATCCTTGCTATTTTTTTGGCAATGTCAACACCCAATTTTGGAACCTTGTCAAGATATAAGATTGGATTTCTTCCATTTTTGGTTTTTTTAGTGTTGTATCAAAATCCAATTATAATTCGCCTGTTATCGAAAAAATAATGAATAGGCAAAACCCTTCATTCAAACTACCTTTGTTCTTTACTGTAATCAATGGAAAATCCTGTAATAATATTCGGAGCAAATTATCTTGGGCGAATAGCCAAGGAGATTTTTGAAAGTAATGATGTCGTGGTTTATGGCTTTCTCGATGATGACAAAAAATTGCATACCACTGAGATTGATGACGCTATTGTGCTTGGAAGTACTGACGATGATGGCTTTCTCAAGCTTATCGGTAAAAAATGCGAAGCGTTTGTCGCTGTAGATGATAACAAACTAAGGAAAAGCATCGTGCAAATGCTTCAGGAGGTACGGCACGGTCAACCCGTGAACGCCACCCACAAGAACGCGTTGCTTTCACCAAAGGCAATAATTGGACACGGAAATTTCTTTGATGTAGGATTCAGCTCCGGGCCAGGATCCACGATCGGGAATCACTGTCTACTTCATGCCAAAAGTCATGTGGGAGCAGAATCGGTATTGGGAAATTTTGTTCAGGTTGGATCAGGAACAATTATCAGTCCGGGAGTTAATATCGAGGACGAAGTATTCATCGGATCGGGATCAACTATTATTTCGGGTATAACAATTGGAAAAGGTGCCAGGATTGGTGCAGGTTCAGTAGTGATAACCTCAGTAAAAGCAGGTGAAACTATTTTTGGAAATCCAGCGCAGAAAATCAAAACCTAACCATTATCAATTGAATTTTATTTACTGTCAATTCATTAAGAAGTGAAAATTTCTCCTACCGACCTCATCCTTAACCCCGATGGCAGTGTCTATCATCTGAACCTGCTTCCGGAAAATATTTCCAATACTATTTTGACAGTTGGGGATCCCGGGCGAGTTTATAAAATCAGTCAATATTTTGATGACATAGAATTTGAGATGAATAAGCGGGAGTTTATCACTCATACCGGCACAATAAGCGGCAAGCGTATAACTGTAATCAGCACCGGCATAGGCACAGACAACATTGAAATTTTCTTCAACGAGATCGACGCGCTCGTTAATATCGATTTAAAAACCCGGGAGCCCAAAACGAAAAAACGCAGACTAAAAGTCATTCGCATCGGAACTTCTGGAGCTTTGCAAGAGGATATCAAACTGGATTCCCATCTCGTGAGTGATTATGCCGTTGGGCTGGATAATCTCATGACTTTTTACAGCCTTCCGATGAGTGAAACCGAGTCGAAGCTTTCAACGGAATTGCAGATCAAAACAGGATTACCGTTTGCTCCCTATATTGTGAGGGGTTCTGCAAAATTAATAGATACGATTGGAGAAGGAATGATTCAGGGGAACACCGTAACCTGCCCTGGGTTTTATGCGCCGCAAGGAAGATCGCTTCGATTGCCAATCAGGTTTCCTAAACTATTGGAAGACCTGAATTATTTTCATTCCGGGGATTTCTGGCTTACAAATTTTGAAATGGAAACTGCGGGATACTATGCGTTGGGAAAACTTTTGGGCCACGACGTTGTAAGTGTCAATGCTATTATTGCCAACCGCATGACTAATAAATTTTCCAAAAATCCAGATAAGGTAATTGATTCTCTTATAAAGAAAGTGCTTGAGAGAATATAGTGTCAGGTTGCTTAAAAAAACATATCAGTTGCCAGATACCGGTTGCCTGCTCCCGGCGACAAGTATCCGATAACCGGCGACCATCCTACGATCTTACCAGACTCTCCATTTTAATAATGTGCCTGGCCGCTTTGAACGAATCATTGTTATAAAATCCTGAAAGAATACGGTGGGCGATTTGTTCTACCACCAACTCCTCCTCGGACTTGCCTTCTTTGCCAATCCAGAATACCCGTTTCGGGTGACTTTTCATGTCTTCCACGTACGATTTTGCGTGGATATATTGATCATCGGTGAAGGTGATCGTAAAGCAGGTGCGAACTTGTTGTGTTTCCATGATGTTTTTGATGGTTACAAGACTAATGCCAGAATTAAAGTCCTATTTTAAAGAAATTTTTTAGAACCAGTCAAGTGACACGACCGGATGCGGGCGTTTATGTTCGCACTTGAGACATTTCACCTGCGCAGTTAACTTGCATCCTCAATATGAGAGAGTATTCCATTCATACCCTAAAAAACGGTATCCGGGTAGTTCATAACCATGTGACGAGCACCAAAATTGTTCATTGCGGCATCATGCTTGATATTGGCAGTCGTGATGAAAACCTGGAAAACCAGGGCATTGCTCATTTCTGGGAGCACATGGCTTTCAAAGGAACCCGTAAGAGAAAGGCCTTTCATATTTTGAATCGTCTTGAATCGCTGGGGGGAGAACTCAATGCTTTTACCGACAAAGAGAAGATCCTTTTCTTCGCCTCCATTCGTGATGATTATTTCGAGCGGGCTCTTGAATTACTGACCGACATCACATTTGAGTCTATGTTTCCATCAGGACAGATCGAGCGGGAGCGTCATGTTATACTGGAAGAAATGTCAATGTATGTAGATGATCCGGATGGGTCTCTTCAGGATGAATTTGATACCGTCGTATACGCGGGTCATCCCATGGGTATGAATATTCTTGGAACAAAGAAAACGGTAGGTGCATTTCGTCATGCTGATTTCAAAGCTTTTGTTAAAAAGCACATTGATACACGCCGTATTGTATTCTCGGTTACGGGTAACATAAAAGAAGAGGAAGTGATGCGCCTTGCTGAAAAACATTTGGGTCCTATTCAACGAATCATTTCCACGCAGCAACGAAAAAAATTTATAGGCTACAAGCCGAAGGAGGTAATTTTGAAAAGACCTATAAAGCAATCACGCTGTGCTATCGGCTCCCCATCATATTCTTTACAGGATGCCAAACGTGGATCATTTTATTTACTTAATAATATATTAGGAGGTTCCGGAATGAACTCCCGGCTAAATCTTTCATTACGGGAGAAACATGGATTTGTATATTCTATTGGTTCATCGTTTACTCCGTTTACCGATACAGGATTATTTGTAATCACGTTTGGAACAGAACCGTCTCAACTTGTAAAAAGTGTTAAGCTGGTTAAAGAGGAACTTCGAAAACTTCGTGAAGAAAAAATGGGGGTAAAGCAGCTATCCTCGGCAAAAGAACAGATCATGGGCCAGGTCGCAATGGCGGAAGAGAGCAATATTAGTTTTATGATGATGATGGCCCGTAGTATTCTTGATCTTGGTAAGATTCAATCGCTGGAAGAAATTTTCTCACGGATACAGTCAACGACAGCGGAAGATATTATGAAAATGTCCAACGAAATGTTTGATGAAAAAAAATTGAGCTACCTCATGATGGAGCCAGAGAAATTAACTTAGCTTGAACTGTGTTTGATTTAGTTGAAAAACCTGTTTCGTCATTTTGCACAGAGATTTCAACTTTCCTCTTTCAGCTTTAATCTCCATACAATGAATTTTATCAGTTCCGATTTAACGGCTTATTCAGAAAACCATACTTCCCCTGAATCGAAATTATTAAAACGGATTGATCGGGAGACGCATCTGAATGTACTTAAGCCACGTATGCTTTCCGGACATTTGCAAGGACGGCTTCTTTCAATGATCAGTAAAATGATCCGGCCAAGAAAGATTCTTGAAATAGGCACCTATACTGGTTATTCAGCTTTGTGCCTTGCGGAAGGACTTGGAGCCAACGGGAAACTGATTACGCTTGATATTAATGAAGAACTGGAGAGCCGTGTCCGTCGTTACTTTAAAGAATCTGGTAAGAACGAGTTGATTGATTACCGGATAGGTAATGCATTGACTATCATCCCCACGTTAACAGAACAATTTGATCTTGTTTGGATTGACGCCGACAAAGAAAATTATGCCATTTACTATGACCTCGTCATTGATAAAGTTTCTTCAGGAGGATATATATTAGCGGACAATGTATTATGGAGCGGGAAAGTTGTAGAACCAAAGCCCGATAAAGACACCCGGGCAATCCTTTCATTCAATCGCAAAATTCAAGACGATTCCAGAGTTGAGAACATTTTACTTCCCTTTCGGGATGGTGTCCTGATGATGCGTAAGATCTAGTCTGCGATTCTATTAGTAGGGTAAACTCTTTTTTCACCAGAACGACCTTTCACCTTTTACCAACTACCTTTTACGGACTGCTCTCAAAGAGTAGTGTATTTCACGAATTTACCACTATCTTTGTTTGCGAATGAAATTCTTTGCTCCAGCGCTTATTTTTTGCGGAGCGGCTGCCTTCGGCCAATCTCCGCAAGTGCCTCACAAAATGCAGTTTGCGGGTCTTACTCTTACCATCCGTGATGATGCAAGACGTGAGATCCAAAAGGACGTGGATGCGCTTACCCAACACCCTAAATATTTTAATATTAAGGTTGAGAGAGCCAAAACATATTTCCCGGTAATAGAAAAGATTTTTGAAGAGGAACGCCTTCCCGTAGATTTTAAATATCTCGCACTACAGGAAAGTGCACTGATACCGGATGCAGTATCTTCTTCCAACGCTGTTGGCTTTTGGCAGTTTAAACAATCAACTGCCGAGGAGGTGGGACTTCGTGTCGACAGTGAAGTTGATGAACGAATGAATATTGCCAGTGCCAGTCGTGGTGCCGCGAGATATCTGAAACAATGCAATCATTATTTTAATAACTGGGTGTATGCTCTTCAGTCCTATCAGATGGGTGCAGGTGGAGTAATGCGTGCTGTTGGTGATAAAGATTTGGGTGGGCGCTCTATGGAGGTTACGTCCGATACATATTGGTATGTTAAAAAATTCCTGGCGCATAAAGTAGCATTTGAAAATGCAGTGAGTGGGAAGGGACAGATTGAAGTGACGCGATTGAATTCGGTAGGCGGAAAGTCATGGAAAGAAATTTCAAAGGCGACCTCCATTGAAGAAGAGAAGTTGCGCGAGTTTAACAAGTGGCTGAAAGCAGAACGGATCCCCATCGATAAGGAGTATGCTGTGTTGATTCCAAATGGTGATGGAGGAACCGACTTTGGCGTACTGGTTGTGTCTACAACAAAGACTAAGATTAAGCCTGCTATTGAAACAACAACCATCCGGACGGAAGATAAATTGGAGGTTAATGGAATACCTGTCATAAAGGTCAGGAAGGGAGAGACGCTTGAATCAATTACAAAACGTGGAGATGTTGGGCTCAGTGCTTTTCTTCGTAATAATGAAATTGGAATAGACAAGCCATTAAGGGAAGGTGAGTTATACTTTCTTCAGAAGAAGAAGAAAAGAGCTGAAGAAGAACTTTATACAATTAAGCCAGGGGAAGATCTTTGGATTGTCGCTCAGCGATTTGGTGTGCAGCAGAAATCACTTTTGAAGTTTAACAGGCTGGATAAAAATCTGAAACTTACTTCAGGTCTTACTTTATTTCTGAAAAATCGAAAACCAATAAGTAAACAAAATGGCGATGAAAGTGCAATTGTCACACTTGATGAAGATGACTCCTTTAATTGGGAACAGCCAGTTGCAAAGAGAACGGCCATAGTAGTTCCTGTTGAGGTTTCAGATAAACAACAGGTTTTAGCGGGAAAGGTAAATGGGTTGGTAACGGCAGCACCTGCGTTAACACTGATAACAGCCGATTCTGCGGAGCCGAATGTCTTCCACGAAGTGAAATCCAGTGATACACTTTATAGCGTGGCACGACAGTATGGGGTGACTATTAA
>JANYDR010000191.1 GCA_025363495.1 Cyclobacteriaceae bacterium
AGGCGCTTATCTCAACTTACCAGGCACATGGTAACTGCCGCCTTAGACTCTCATTTCATGGAGGCGTCATCAGCATTAGTTAACTAATTGAACAAATTGTTTTAGAGCACGAAACTAGGTCATCACAGGCCAGCCGAATAACTTGATCGAAGCCAGCAGGATTTCAATTTGAATTATTTTATTTCACTTTTAGTCAATTCCTCACAAGCTTTATACCGTTCATCACTTGTATCCCGATAAACCGCCTCCAATAATCGCCGCACTTCTTCTCTTCCAATCCTCTCGCACCATTCAAAAGGCCCATACGGATAATTTGTCCCAAGCTTCATTGCTTTATCAATGTCTTCCCGTGAAGCTGTACCTTCTTCCAATGTATAATACGCTTCATTAATAATCATGCAGATAACCCGTGGCGTAACTAATCCTACACGATCTGCCACAACTGAAAATTGAGTGTTAAGCTTTTCGCAGATATCTTTCAGCGCGGACTTATGATCTTCGCTTGCAAGACTTAGTTCCAGCAATTCACGGTTTAAAAAGGTCGACATGCCGCAAAATCCAATGAAGATGTTTTTAAAATCCACGACTTTCAATTGCGACAATGTTATCAAAGAAGTATTAAGAAAAACAACAAGCGAAGGATGGTTACGGTAAATGCTAACAGAAGATGGGGTTTCTTCTATTATAAAATCGAAAACAACCTCACTGTCATTTAAAGAAGTTTCAGCTTGCCTGTGATCAGCAAATGACTTGTACCGGTGAGCTTCACCAAACTTTTGCCGTGCTTCTTTTAGCTGAGAATTGGATCCGACGATTAGAATTTCCATTAAATGTCTGCTGGCCTAACGTTCTCTTTTATCATAACTTGCGGGTAATCATCAAAAGTAACACGGTTATGTCAAAAAATGTGATCTATTCCGCGAAAGCACCGGAACCAATCGGCCCTTACAGTCAGGCCATCCAGGCGGGCAATATGCTTTTCATCTCCGGCCAGGTGGCTATCGAACAATCTTCCGGAAAAATTCTCACCGACAATATCCAGGATGAAACGCATCAGGTGATGAAGAACATTAAAGAAATCCTCACTGCGGCAGGTACCGATTTTTCAACGGTAGTGAAGTGCACGATCTTTTTAAAAGACATGAATAATTTTCCAAAGGTCAATGAAATCTATGGTTCGTATTTCACCAGTCAACCGCCTGCACGTGAAACGGTAGAGGTAAGCCGGCTGCCGAAAGATGTCAATGTGGAAATTTCCTGTATCGCCGTGAAGTGATTACTCTGCTTCCAGCTTTTCATGAAACGATTGTTCTTCCGGTAAAGGCAGACAGAGTTTATGAATTGCTCGAAGAAGCAACCTCTAACAAACCTTTTATTCAATCAAACGAAGAAAAACTTTTTTTCAGCGGGTGGGTCCGGGAAGAAAAATTCAGACTTTCCCTTCGCGTTCACCGAGCTAATAATTATTTACCATTAGTCATTGGTCAGCTTGAATCAACTTCATCGGGCAGTATTTTACTAATCGATTACAAACTCTTTCCTACCACGAGGCTTTTGTTAATGCTTTGGACAATCATTTTAATTTTCGGCTCGATAGTCGTTTCGTTTCAAACAAAAAATATTCTTTACCTGCTGGGAGGCGCCTGCATTATTGCGCTTATTCATGCCATTGTTTGGTCCAACTTTAATCTCCAGTTAAAACCTACCCGTGAGGCCTTACATCGCCTGTTATCGTTAAGCTGATCGGACAGGATTTAGTACCTTTGACCCCGTTTCAAGATTAAAATGAGAGAAGTAAGAGTCAGGTTTGCCCCAAGTCCAACAGGTGCCCTTCATATCGGCGGCGTTCGTACTGCCTTGTATAATTATTTATTGGCACGAAAGCACAACGGCACAATGATCCTGCGCATAGAGGATACGGACCAGGGACGTTATGTACCCGGAGCTGAAGATTATATTTTAAGATCGCTTTCGTGGGCTGGAATTAAGATAGATGAAGGAGTTGGCGTGGGTGGACCGCATGCGCCTTACCGGCAATCGGAACGAAAACCTTTATACAGACAGTATGCGCAAAAGCTCGTCGACGAAGGAAATGCTTACTACGCATTTGATACTGAAAGTGAATTGGAGTCCATGCGGAAGGCTACACCCAACGCACAATATGATGGTACGATCCGTGTGAAAATGAACAATTCATTTACGCTTTCCGCGGAAGAGGTTGCCCAAAAATTATCGTCAGGAGATAAATATGTAATTCGTTTAAAGGTACCAGGCAATGAAGAAGTCAGGATTCAGGATCTGATTCGAGGCGAGGTTATTGTAAACTCATCACAAGTTGATGACAAAGTGTTAATGAAATCGGATGGAATGCCTACCTATCATCTCGCGAATGTGGTGGACGATTACCTGATGAAAATTTCACACGTGATTCGTGGAGAAGAATGGCTTCCTTCTGCTCCGCTGCATGTGTTGCTCTATAAATATTTAGGCTGGGAAAAAGATATGCCGCAGTTTGCTCACCTTCCCCTGTTGTTAAAGCCCGATGGTAATGGCAAACTCAGCAAGCGCGATGCTGATAAAATGGGCTTCCCGATTTTCCCACTTAACTGGACCGATCCCGCCAGTGGAGAGCTCGCAAAAGGTTTCCGTGAAAACGGATACCTGCCAGAAGCAATGATCAACTTCCTTGCATTTCTTGGATGGAACCCTGGAACCGAGCAAGAGATCTTTTCCATGGATCAATTGATTGATGCGTTTACCCTTGAACGAATCGGCAAAGCCGGAGCTCGTTTTGATATTCAAAAAGCGCAATGGTTTAATCAGCAATATATTAGAACTAAAGCTGATGAAGAGCTTACAGTTTATTTGTTTGATTCACTGCAAAAAGAAAATATAGAATGCACTCTTGAAAAGGCCCACAAGATCATCACTGTAATGAAAGAGCGCGTGACCTTTCCACAGGATTTTTGGGAACAGGGAAAATTCTTTTTTATTGCACCAACAGCCTTCGACGAACAAATCGTAGCAAAGAAATGGAATGACGATGCAGTAAGAGTCCTGAGCGCCTACAAGAATGAAATCAAATTAATCAATCCACTTACTGCAACTGCAGCTAAAGATTTACTTGAAAAAGTAACGGCAAGTCTTGGAATTAAAACAGGGCAAATCCTTCAAATGCTTCGGATGTCAATCACCGGTGGTGCTTCCGGGCCAGACCTGATGATGACGATGGAGATACTTGGCAACCCGGAAGTAGAAAAGAGAATTGGATATGCACTTGAAACCTTAAAAGTTAAAATCGCTTGATTATGGCCAAGAAACAAGAGACACCCCGCAAGAATCAAAAGGTCAAGCCAAAGCCACGCGTTCACAAAGAACTTGATGGTTTAGAGGTATCAATTGATACGTTCGGAGAAATCCGGTCCAGCATGAACATTGAAAAGATCAATGAATTTCTCAATAAGAATGTGGATGATAAGAAGCTGCTTGAAAGAGATGAGGCAGAGGCGAAGAAGAAGGCGAAAAAAATGAAGAATGAAAAATGAAAAAGTGAAAAATGGAATTCAGCTTAATTTAAGGTGACGGCAAAGAACTCTGTGTATTTGTTGTGTTACTTTCCTACGTGTTTCAGAAAATCATCCGAAGGCCTTTTTTTAATAAAATATTTAGCTATTAATTTCAAAACATCGAGCCAATTTTCTGCGTTGTAGTATCCTATAAATCTACACGAAATGAAATCCCACGAAATAGACTATCAAATAAAAGGTGAAAGCATACAGATTGTAGAAATCGAGCTTGATCCAAATGAGACTGTGATTGCGGAGGCAGGGGCCATGCTCTTCATGGAGGAAGGCATATTGTTTGAAACCAAAATGGGCGACGGCTCTTCTACCAATCAAAGCATTTTTGATAAGTTGCTATCTGCAGGAAGTCGCGTGCTCACGGGTGAATCATTATTCATGACTCACTTTACCAACAGAGGAAATAAGAAATCAAAAGTTGGCTTCTCGGCACCTTATCCAGGCACTGTTATTCCCATTGACCTTGCCACCAGTCGCAATAATGAATTGATTGTACAGAAAGATGGATTTCTTTGCGCGGCATACGGCACAAAGCTTTCGATTTATTTTAACAGAAAGATTGGTGCAGGACTCGTTGGTGGTGAAGGATTTATTTTGGAAAAACTTCAGGGCGATGGCAAAGCATTTGTTCACGCCGGTGGTACTGTAATCGAACGAACTTTAAATAATGAAACACTCCGTGTGGATACCGGTTGCGTGGTGGCATTTGAATCTCAGATAAATTTCGATGTGGAAGCGACCGGAAGTTTGAAGTCAATGATCTTTGGTGGCGAAGGAATTTTTCTTGCAACACTTCGTGGGAGCGGAAAGGTCTGGCTTCAATCTATGCCAATTCGCAAGCTGGTGCAGGCGTTATCCCCGTATGGTTCTAACAGCCGTAAAGAAGCAAGTTCTTTGTTGGGGGGATTTCTTGAAAGCTAAATCGTAATCATTTCCTTAGCGGAATTTGCGGAATGAGTGCCGGCACTGTTGATTGATAGCGCCGGTATTCATCACCAAAAATGCTTATCAACTTCTTTTCCTCAAGGTAAATGCCAATCGGAAGGTAAACGGATATGCAGACACATGAGATTAGTGTGGGCAGATTAGGGATGAAAAGAAAAAATCCAAGCGTAATTAGTATTATACCAGAATAAATTGGATGCCGGACGTATTTTAATATTCCCTCCGTTTTCAATTCATTTTTCTCCTGAGCAAACCCGACAAATGATTTTAAATTATAATGCCGAAAAGAAAGTTGAATCGTCATCACACCAAATGTGGTAAACATTAAACTCAGATACCGGACG
>JANYDR010000242.1 GCA_025363495.1 Cyclobacteriaceae bacterium
CTTTTGTCTGGAACCGTATAATAGTAGATGGAAAAACAGTGGTTCCACACAGGGATGGGGACGTGCTAAGCGTGTATCTTTCGCCGGGCGACCATGAACTGACGTATGTTTTTGCGCCACCGTTTTTATGGGGCTTTTGTAATTATATAGCTTTAGTAACGGCCGCTTTGCTGCTGCTTTATCTGTTCTCGCCCTCGTTTCGCAGAAAACTCGCTGAAATAAAAAATATTTATCGCAAGACGTCTATAAATCAATTTATCCTCGGCTCACTATTGCTAATCGGTATCGTAGCGAATCTCGACTCCATATTTTTATTAATGCCAAAAGGAAATATCTATGAAGCAGGTCGTTGGGTGGTGATAATCGTAGGGTGCGGAAAATTGGTTGACATGCTGTTCGGCCCTAGCAGTGAAATTATCGTGTACTCAAAATATTACAGGTTCAACATTGTATTGATAATTCTATTAGCTATTTTAATTATTACCGCCAATAATTTATTGATTCCTGTTTATGGCATAGAAGGCGCTGCGATGGGAGCCGCAGTAACGCTGATCGTCTTCAATTTTATAAAGTTTGTTTTTATTTGGTGGAAGATGGACCTGCAACCTTTCACATTTGCTTTCTTAAAAGTTATATTTATCTGTGCTCTGGCGTGGGGTGCTCAGGTGATTATGCCGAGAATAGATTTTGTTATTGGAGATATGATTGTACGGTCAGTTATTATAACAATTGTATTCGGATCATTAATTCTCTGGACAAATGTTTCACCGGATGGGAATAATCTTTTTAGGAAAGCAATTGGATATCTGGAAAAAAGAGCCCCTGGTTAAACGTCCTCCATTCCCGTCAGTGAAAATTATATGTCATAAAGGCCCCACCGTTTCCATTCGAATAAAAGTCCATATTGAAAGACGGGCCTAGTCCTGATGGAACCACAAAATCAAAATGCGTCGTGGATACATTCAAAAGAGTTAAAGAGGTACCTCCTATCCTGGCAACTCCACACGCCGGGAAATATTGCGCCGTTACGCTTACGCTCGAGCCTGCTGTAAGTGATCCTGTATAGGAATTAATCAGTGGCTTATTAAATGTCAGGGCTGCAGGAGCAGTGCTTTGCAGTGAGCCCACTATAAGCTTAACCGTAATAGAAGTAGTGGTAACTGGAAGAAATGGAGTCGTAACACTCAAAACATCTCCATTTCTCGCGAATGAAGAAGTGGATAGTCCGTTAAAGGAGAAGGTAACGTAGGTGATATCGGTCGGAATATTGGTTGTCACTATCTGTAAATTATCGCATATCCCGGCAGAAGTTTTATCAATACTTACTATTTGATAAGGCGAGGTTGGATCTAATTGAAACAGAGAGGCAGCAGTCACTCGTTTTCCCGCAGTTACCACCGATAGACTAAAGTTTGTACCTACCAGATTTTGGGGAATCGAAAACTTTAAAAGAGTTTCCGAGGCGAAGATCGTATTGACCGTTGTTTGGTTCAATAATATGGTATTACCAGTTAAAAGCGTGCTAAATCCAGTGCCGGTTACAGACACGGTTTCAGTCGCTTTGGCAATTTTAGGATTGAAGTCAGTAATGGTTGGACCCTTACTTCCCAAACTTGTAAACGTTACTGGCTCACCGTAAACAGTCGATCCATTTACTACGACATAAGCCTTCACGACATAATTTAAATCAGCAGAGAGATTTGAGGTTATCGTTGATGAAAATGAGCCTCCATCACCGACTCCTAAAGATCTTTTTTCTACATTAGTCGGAAACGAGTAAATATTTTGCGCCCACACAAAACCTTGATCTGTAATGGGTGATGTTGTGCCGGAGATATTAGCATTGAACACAGCACCCTCAGTGGTTATGCCCGAAACGCTCGTCGTTAAATAAGGAAACCCACCCGTAAAAACATTTTTATCATCGGTACAAAAAGTAAGGATCAAAAGAAAGGAGAAGAATATAAAGTTTCTCATTTTTTTAGAATTTATAGACTACTGAAAATGTCTGATTAAAATAGTTAGCCTTAAAAACTTCGTTGTCATTAATTTTGAATTCACCATTTTCGTACCTGGCTTTAAGGGCAATATTCCAGGAATTAGAAACTTTGTAAACAAGTCCGACGCCACCAAAGACAAGAGTGCTAGTTTTGTTCTGTGTGGGAAGGGTTGAATCATTAACACTACTACCGGAACCAGAACTTGCTGTCGTTTGAGACTCGATCTTAATAATGCTATTTGATCTCAGATAGAGAGACACGCCCGCTTCCGCGAAAAAACGAATTCGTTCCAAGTTAAAAAAGTAATACGAAACGCTTATGGGCAAATTAATAGTCTTAAATTCCCAGGATATTGCGGTCCTGGTTTGAGTATCAGGATATAGCCCCGACTGAAGGCTATTCTTTTGATAGAAAATATCCACATGGAGTGCCAGATTCTCACTTGTTAAGGGAGAATTAAACTCAAATGAAATTCCCGGATATATATTCTCGTCTTTCCCAAATTGCTTAGGATCTGCTATTCCACTAAAAGATGTGCCATCGAAGCCGGCCAGACTCGCCGAAGAATGCCCAATATTTAACCCTGCCGTTAGCTGAAACCATTTTCCATTAGCCTTTGAAACCTTCACTGCATTCGATTCAGGAAAACAATTATTGTATCTTTCCACAGCTTTTGTCAAGGAGGGACCACTAAAAATTGTGTTTGAAAAATGTCCGGCAACAGAAGGACAATCGCTAAGATTCGAATTCAATACATTCCGAAATTCTTTGTCCGTACGAACATACTGACTACCATTGACATTAACGGCTGTCTTTTTTTCTGCCAATTCCTTTATAATTCCATCCTTCTCAAGAAAATACCTACCGTAAGCGAAAAACAAATTGGCTTTTCCATAAACGTATACTTCAACAAAAGCTTTTTTAACGACCAAGTCAACAACAATATCCCGGGACATGTAAGATCGGCCAGATAGAGAGTAACCCTTAATCTGATGTGCACCATAAACAACAGACTCCCCTCCCTCCGTTTTTAAAAAAGCACACTCCTCAAATTTCTTTTCAGAGTCTCTGAATAAAATTTTTCCGGATATTGAATCATTCTGAAGTGTAATGATAAATCCTTGTCTGAAATCACGTTGAGCGCTGACGACAAAGCTCCCTAATAGCATCAATAGAAATATAGTATGGCGCATTATGATTGGATTGATTAAGACGAGGAGTCGAAATTTCGTTGAAAAATTACAAATCGCAAGCAAAATGTATGGAAAACCTGACAATCATCAAAATTACTTCATCAAATTGATCATCCTCGCCGTCAACGCTTTCCTGCTAAAAGCTTTCACACTTCTCTCCTCTTCCGCTGTACCTTTTCTCCAGTGATCAAATCTTTCTTTCAGCAAAGCTTTAAGGGCCGTTGTATTATTGCGATCGATCATGCGACCAGCATGCGTGTCTTGTAAAATAGCAGCAGCATCTCCAATCTCCGGTCCAACACCGAAAATAAAATTACCGCTGGCGAGATACTCAAAAAACTTTCCAGGAAGATTACCAGCCGCCAACGCAGTATGCGCCAGAATCAACAACTGCATGTCCGTTTCTCCATAAAGCTTAACAAGCGCATCATGCGGCATTGGTTTTGAAAAAAGAATAATGCTTGAAAGCGATGAGTCGCTGGCAACAAATGCGCGGAAAGCGGAATTGACCGAACCAATAAATTCGATCTTTACATTCTCTTTGAAATCAGGAAGCTCTTGACAAACCAATTTCATCGCAAGAAGAAATGGTTTCGGATCACGCAACTCATCCACCATGCCGATGTGCCTGATGGTGAACTTATCCGTCTTTATTCTTTGAATCGAAGTAAAATCATCTTCATCAAATCCATTGGTGATAAGGTCAACTTTTCTCTTACCAAGAAATTCCAGTCGATCAACATGAAAAGGCGCTATCGTCACAACCCGGTCGGCACCCTGTAAAACATTCCGCTCCAGTTGACGGTGTCTCATACGCGCCCAGGAACTCAACGAAAAAGTATCAAGCAAATCCCATTCACTCCACGGATCACGAAAATCAGCAATCCAATGTAGCGCCGGATTTTTCTTCTTCAATCTCAATCCAATCAGATGCAAACTATGCGGCGGACCGGTTGTAATAATCGTAGTAATCCCATTTGATTTTATAAAATCTCCCAGGAAAGCAACTGCCGGCTTAACCCAAAATACTCTCGCATCTGGAATAAATACATTGCCCCGCACCCAACTGATAACACTCTGAAAAAAACTTTTCTTGCCCGCAGCAACAAGGTCAATCTGACTTACAGATTCCTTGCCTGTCAACTTCAATATAGACTTGAATAATCCATAAGGTTCCCAGATAGGAAAATGAATTACCTCTGCTTCTTTGGGAATGTCCTTCATCAACGTCTCGTCACTGATTTCAAATGATGGATTCTCAGGCGTGAACACAAATGGTTGCCAGCCAAATGACGGCAGGTATTTTACAAATTTTAACCAACGTTGCACACCGCTGCCTCCCGATGGTGGCCAGTAATATGTAATGATTAATACTTTTTTGAGATTGGGTGTCGCGTCAGGCATGAGCCGCAAAGTTAATAACGAATTCCAACTCCGCCTGCTGTTTCGGGTTTTCCATTCCTGTATGCAATCTTTCCGTTCACCGTCACCATTTCTATGCCATCGGAAAACTGGTTGGGATTCTCCACGGTGGCCTTTGCATTCACTTTCGTGGAATCAAAAACGGTAAGGTCTGCCCAGGAGCCATCCTTAATTATTCCCCGCTCCTTCATCGCAGGTAAAATCAAGCTTCGCGGAAGTGTGACGATTTTATCCAACACTTTCTCCAGTGGCATTCCAATATCCAAACCATGGCGAATGGCAGTGGAAAAACAACCTGCACCTCTTGGATGTGAATTGGCATGTGGCTCGTATTCTATTCCTCCATCTGAACCGATCATGCAAAAATCTCTTTTCAACGCAAGATCGACTGTACTAGCTAACGGAAGTGTTCCTTCCGGAACAGCAGCAAGTTTTTTCATTCCACGATAGCGCGCAAAACTTTCCGCAGTCAATCGTTCACCCGTGCCCACCAACCGCAAATCATTATAGGTAAGACCGTAGCGCTTTTGCCATCCCTCATCAAATCGTTTTGAATGAAGATAGGTTGCCCAGAAAGAATAAGGATAGACACAACACGTCATTTGTAATCCTTTTCCGTTGGCGGCTTCAAGTTTATCCAATGCTTCCGTCATGTGGAACGTGCCACCAGTAGAATGAAGATGATCAATGTGAACGCGCGCGCCGCTATCTTTAGCAATTCTGATCGCTTCATCGACTCCCTCCAGCTCTTTTTCCCTGGAAGAATAGCGAAGGTGAAGAAAAAAAGTCCTCTCATATTTCTTTGCCAGTTTAGCATACTCTAATGTCTCTTCGTAAGGCGTTGGCTGGTACTCTATGCTATGCGAAACACCAAGCGCTCCTTCTTCAAGACATTTTTCCACGCGCTTCCGTCTTTCAGCAAGATTGGAAATAGCGTAACGCACCAGCATCACCGCCGTAGATACTCCAAAGTTTATGAAATGAGGCAAAGGATTAAACGTCGCGTAATAGGAAGCTGTATTTCCGCTTCCACCATGCATTTGCAGGGCAGTAGTAACACCATCCGTTACTTTATATTTTTCAAAAATCTTATAGGTCTTCTGAGGATTTGCTGCATTGTCGGCAAGAATATCAATGAAGCCCGGCGAAACAATTTTATTGGTAACATCAATTGTTTGATCTCCCTGAAGAGAATCAGGCTGTCCAATTTTTAGCTTTCCATTATTGTCAATACCAATGTCCAGTACCTGCCACTTATTTTTATAGAAAGATTTCCCTCCACGCAAAACAATTTTAATATCCGATGCATCGGGAAAAGAAATCTTTGCGAATGCAGATATGTTTGCCGATAGTGCAGTAGTTAAGGCTCCGGCTGTTTTAAAAAATGATCTTCGTTTCATATTTCTTTGTCGCAAATTCAAATCCAAAACTTGGCAAAAAAAATTCATTGCCAACTATTTACGTGGAACTTGAACCAAGAACTTAGAACCAAGAACTTAGAACTTAGAACCCTCAGCATAACCGACAATGTCCTCCCAATTATCAGGATCAAACCATCTAATCTCCGCATCTCTCTTAAACCACGTAAGCTGTCTCTTCGCATATCGCCTCGAATTACGTTTCATCAACCGTATTGCTTCCTCCCTATCATACAAAACTTCAAAGAAACCAAACGTCTCCTGATAACCTACTGTTTGCAATGCATTATGCTGTCTGAGAATGAAGAATTTTTCAGCCTCCTCAAATAATCCATTCCCGATCATTTTATCCATACGCATATCAATTCGACGGTATAATTCTTCCCGTTCAAGTTCCAGTCCAATCTTAATCACCTTAAACGGAAGATCAATTTTCTCTTTCTTACGATATCCTGAAAAAGTATTACCGGTACTCCTCACAATCTCAAGAGCTCTCATCAATCGTTGCGGATTTTGCCGGTCAACAACCTCAAAGTAATCAGGATCCCGTGCAGCCACTTCTTCTTGCAACCAGGTCAGACCTTTCTCCTCATATTCTGAAATAATTTCCTGCCGGATGCCCGAAGGTACATCGGGAAGATTATCAAAACCCTCAAGCACGGCCTTTATATACAGTCCGGAGCCTCCGCACATTACCACTTTACTGTGCGTTTCAAAAAGTCTATCAATCACGATCCGGGACTCACGCGCATAGGTCCCGGCATCATATTCGTCGACGATGGACATAGTATTGATGAAATAATGCTTCACTTTAGCCAGCTCCTCATGAGTAGGTTTGGCAGTCCCAATTTCAAGCTCCCTATATATCTGACGTGAGTCGGCCGAGATAATTTCTGTATGATAATATTCCGCCATCCTGATCGCTAAGTCGGTCTTACCCACCGCAGTAGGCCCGACGATTACCAGTAAAGTTTTGGATGGATCCATCCTCGTAAATAAAAGGAAACTCCTCCTAAGTTGAAAGCTAGTCACCGGTTGCCAGTTACCGGTAACCAATATCCGGTAACTGGCGACTATTAAGTCACAATAAAAAGAATCAGTCTTGACTTGCGACCATCTTCTTTTCCTACCTTGCACACAAAATTCGCCACTACGAATGATTAAATACACCAATCAGTTCCTTATAAAGCTTGAAGACTTAATTGCAGAATCAGACTACTTTCTGCGCTATGAAAAAGGGAATTTTAAGTCAGGATATTGCCTGCTCCGCGACCAGAAAATCATTGTTGTCAACAAGTTCTTCACGACAGAAGGCAAAATCAATATTTTACTTGAAATCTTCCGCACCGTTGCGCTCGATACCAGTAAGTTCAGTGAAAAAAATATGAAACTGTATGAGGAACTCTCTCAAGAGGAAGTGAAACTGTAGTTACTAATTTCAAACTTGAAAATCACATTTCTTGGCACCGGCACATCACAAGGAGTACCCGTGATCGGATGCACATGCGAAGTGTGCCGCTCTCTTGACTTCCGTGATAAACGCCTTCGCACTTCGGTACACCTGCTGGTAGATGGCAAAAGTTTCGTGATCGACACAGGACCAGATTTCCGCCAGCAAATGTTGCGTGAGGATATCCGCCATCTCGATGCCGTTGTATTCACACACGGGCATAAGGATCATATAGCTGGACTGGATGACGTACGAGCCTATAATTTTCTTCAACACATGGATATGGAAGTTTATGGACAAAAACCAGTCCTGGATCAACTACGTGTTGAATTCTATTATGCTTTTGAAGAGAAGAAATATCCGGGAATACCCCAGATAAATCTTAATGAGATCCATGAAGATTCTTTTAAAGCCGCCGGAATTACGTTTACTCCTTTGCCGGTAAAACATCTCCACATGCCAGTTCTTGGTTTTCGCGTAAATGATTTTAGTTACATCACTGATGCCAACTATATCTCTGAGGAAACCCTGAACAAGATGAAGGGATCAAAAATTCTTGTACTCAATGCCCTTCAGAAGGAGAAGCATGTATCTCATTTTAATTTCGAAGAAGCTGTTGCAATGGCTCTTAAAATTGGAGCAGAAAAAACATATTTCACGCACATAAGTCACCGGCTTGGACTCCACAAACAAGTAGAAAAAGAGCTTCCCTCGTCTATCGCTTTGGCGTATGATGGACTGAGCGTTACTTTGTAATCAATCCCAGAAGGACGACATTATTATAATTTCGTGCATAACAACTACTACTTCCTTCGCCATCTCAGCACTGAATTGCAACGCCTCGTTGGCTTCACCTTTGTTTCCTGCTTCAGTCAAAACAAAGACGAGCTTATTCTCGAATTTAATAACGCGAAAAGTTCCTTTTTTATAAAAGCAAGCCTTACGCCTGAATTCCAATGTTTGTCTTTTCCAACATCATTCCACAGAGCCAGGAAAAACAGCGTAGATCTTTTCCTGGAGATCATAATGAACAAGGTCAGTGGGATACGACAATTCAATAACGAACGAAGCTTTGCCATTCTTTTGGACGAGGGTAATTCACTAGTATTTGCTTTACATGGAGCACGGGCTAATGTAATCTGGTTTAAAAATGAAATTGTCCATGAGATATTCAGAAATAATTTCCAGGCTGACTTTGAAATTAAGTTGAATGACATTGACCGTTCCATTGATTGGAGCTTTGAAAATTTCTCAAAAAGTCAGACATGCTTGCAAACCACTTATTTTACTTTCGGGAAACCGATTTGGAATTATCTGAATGCGCACCAATTTGAAGGGCTATCACTGGAAGCACGATGGAAGCTATTGCAACACACACTTGCCTTCCTGGAAAAAACCGCTTACTACATTCTGAATAAAGAAGGCGTGATTTCACTATCTCTTTTGCCCACTGACAATATTGAAAATACGTTTGATAATCCAATCGACGCTATCAATGAATTCTTTCATCATCGTATTTCGACAGCCGCTTTTCAAAAAGAAAAGACCTCACTCCTCTCTCAGGTAAATGGAAAACTAAAGCAAGCCGGATCTTATTACAAAAAGAACAGACAAAAATTAACGGAGCTTGAAGGTGATCTTCATTATTCACAATGGGCTGATCTCATCATGGCTAATCTTAATAAGATCAAACAGGGAATGGAGCAGATCGAGCTCGAGAATCTTTATGATGAGCAAAAGCCAGTGTCTATAAAGCTCAAAAAAGAGTTAAGTCCTCAAAAAAATGCAGAAGTTTTTTACCGCAAGGGAAAGAACCAAACAATAGAAGTAAAAACACTGAAAGAGTCGATTGACAAAAAAGAAAAAGAGATTGGTCATCTTAATGAACTACGCTCCTCTCTTATAAAAGCAACAGAAATGAATGATCTGAAACAGCTCTCAGGTTCCGTTGTTACGCAGGTTCCCGATAAGCAAAAGACGCTCGCCCTTCCGTATCACGAAACCGAATTCAAAGGGTTTAAAATCTGGATTGGAAAGAATGCCGCCGCTAATGACACATTAACCCTGAAGCATTCTTACAAAGAAGATCTCTGGCTTCATGCGAAAGATGTTCCCGGATCGCATGTCCTGATCAAGCATCAATCTGGAAAACCATTTCCAAAAGATGTAATTGAGCATGCTGCCGGCTTAGCGGCATATTATTCCAAACGAAAAAATGAATCGTTGTGCCCAGTCGCTTACACACCGAAAAAATTCGTGCGTAAACGTAAGGGAGATCCTGCAGGAAGTGTCGTTGTGGAGAGGGAAGAAGTGATTCTAACAGAGCCAATAAGTAAATAAGTTACCTATCAAATTAATTCATGTACTGATCGAAGGCTATTTGAATAAGATAAATACCCGTCCAGGTAAAAATGCTTAAATTAACATAACCCTGTAACCGACAACCTGTAACCTGTTTTCAGCTCACTACATTCACCTTTATCATATTCGTCCTGCTTCGCTCATGAATTGGCATGCTGGCAAGGGTAATAAAAATATCCCCCGTCTTCACATGTCCATCTCTTTTCAATATCTCCTCAACATCGGCGATTGTCTCGTCGGTGGAAGTATTTTTTTCGTAGTAGTATGCGCGTGTAGCCCATACTAAATTCATTGTATTGAGAATGGCTTTATTGCTTGTGAAGACAAATATATTCGCGTTCGGCCTGTGAGAGGATGCTTTGAAAGCGGTATAGCCTGAAGTGGTCATACCGACGATAGCTTTTGCCTTAACCTCTTTGGCCAGCTTCGATGCCGCCATTACCAGACTGTCGTGGGTAAAGGTTGGTGAATGCGGATCCACTTCACGAAAACGATAATACAGACTTGCCTGCTTCTCAACTGATCCGATCGTGCGCACCATACTGCGTATAACTTCAAGAGGATATTTTCCAGCAGCCGTTTCTGCAGATAACATAAGGGCATCGGCTCCATCCATTACTGCGTTGGCAACATCATTCGTTTCCGCACGGGTAGGTCGTGGATTCTCAATCATGCTTTCCATCATCTGTGTCGCAACGATCACTGGCTTGGAAAGCTTATTACATTTTTCCACGAGCATCTTCTGTACCATGGGAACTTCCTCGAGCCAGATCTCAACGCCAAGATCACCACGGGCCACCATTATCGCATCGGTAGCTGCAATGATCGCATCAATATTTTCAAGCGCCTCAGGCTTCTCGATTTTGGCAACAATGCGTGAAGTAGATTTATGTTCCTCAATAATTCCACGGAGGATATCAATGTCTTTTGCTTTACGAACGAAGGAGAGAGCTATCCAATCGACTTTATTCTTGAGACCAAACTCCAGGTCAATCAAATCTTTTTCCGTGAGTGATGGAGCAGATACTTTCGAAAAAGGAAGGTTAATTCCTTTGCGGGACTTAAGCGGTCCGCCATAAACTACTTCACACACTACATCTATACCCCTTGTTTCTTTAACCTTCAACTCGATCTTCCCGTCATCAATAAGGATCGCATCCCCCGGCTTTACATCATTCGGTAATCCCTGATAGCTGGTACTAACAAGTTTATCATCTCCTAAAACCTCCCGTGTTGTTATAACGATTGTTTCTTTCGCTACGATGACTATCCCATCCTTCATCTCGTTCACTCTGATTTTCGGACCTTGCAAGTCCTGAAGCAGGGCTATGTGAGTTCCATTCTCTTTATTGATCTCGCGAACGAAATCGATCACTTTTTGATGATCTTCATGCTTGCCATGAGAAAAATTCAATCTAAATACATCCACACCTTCTTTGGCGAGAGCAAGAAGCATCTCTTTTGAACTGGATGCGGGACCAACGGTAGCAACAATTTTGGTTTTGTTATAAGAAACTTTTTCCATGAGATAAGTAAGTTCTGTATTGCCCGAATCTGACAGGTTTTTATTAAAAAATAAAGTTATCCTTCGATTTTAAAGCCGTCAAAGGTATCAAAGTGACCAATTCAACGGAAGGAATAGTACGCAAGTATTCCTGCAATCGATTTCCGGATAGGTTTTCCTCACTTTGCGTCATTATTATAAAGTCAAAATGAGGAAATTCGGGCACTAATTCGGGTGCCGGGCTCTCTGTTTCAAGTGGTTTATTCCTGAAAAGATTTAGGTCATTTAAAGGAGTCCTGAAAGAATAATGGTCATAGGATGCAGTCTGTCCTTTCTTAAAATGAACGATAAGGTCCTGCTGTTTCACGAGATTAGTCCTCAATGTTTTGTTTAAATGCCACGCCAGCTTATAACCTTTTAAGGAAGTCCTGACGCCCAGCAATTCAAAATCATAGGAGTACTCAATTTCAAGCTTATTTTTCTTGATTTTCGCAGCCATTTGGACAGGTATATCGAAAAGTAAAAAGTTTGACAATATGGCTCCAAATCTCTTACTTTGCGCAGATTTTTAAA
>JANYDR010000266.1 GCA_025363495.1 Cyclobacteriaceae bacterium
GTTCGGCATACGTTGAATACGCCGCGATAAAGAGGGTGATTCCGAAGATCGCACCGCTGAGAATTCCTTTATATAATAGAAATGATATCATTCGTGCAGTTTGGGACTAGGTTCAGGTGGCAAATGTGCGCCTTTTTCAAATTCAATCTGCCGTTCAATTTCTTTTTTCAATTTAAGAAGATCCGTACGTTCATAATGATTCTGTGAAATCACAGAGTTATGCTCAACATGGCGGGGTCCTTCGGTGGTCCAGTCACTCACGGTCTTATGTTCAAACCGGCACTCGTTACAAATGTATTCCGTTACTTCACCGTACTTGTCTTTACGGGCTGAGACCCTCAGTATGTCGTCGCCTTTTTTCCAAAGTATAACCTTACCAGAGCACTTAGTGCAGTTACGATGTGCATCAACAGGATTTGTAAACCATACCCGGCTTTTGAACCTAAATGTTTTATCAGTTAAGGCGCCGACCGGGCAAACGTCAATCATATTTCCGGAGAAGTCATTGTCCACGGCCTTGTGAATGTAGGTGCTAATCTCTGATTTATCACCACGGCTCAAAACACCATGTACACGGTCATTGGTAAGCTGATCAGCTACAAACGTACATCGATAGCATAAAATGCACCGCGTCATGTGAAGCTTAATTTTATCGCCGATATCAATTTTTTCAAATGTTCTTCTGTCTTCCTCGTAACGTGTAGCGGCAGCACCATGCTCATAAGCAAGATTCTGAAGATCGCACTCTCCTGCCTGATCACATATCGGACAATCGAGCGGATGATTAATAAGTAAAAACTCGACAACTGCTTTTCTTGCCTCTAATACTTCTGCCGATGATTTGCTTTGAACAACCATGCCGTCCATGACCGGCGTTCTGCATGAAGCAACAAGCTTAGGCATCGGGCGAGGATCCTTGGTGGATCCCTGAGCAACTTTTACTAAGCACACACGACACTTTCCACCACTATCTTTCAAGCTGGTATAATAACACATTGCTGGTGGTACCAACTCACCTCCAATTTTGCGTGCAGCATTGAGAATCGTAGTTCCATCAGGAACTTCTACTTCGATGCCGTCTATCGTTACTTTTGCCATTTTTATCCTTTAGCTTAAAATTTTTTCATTAAGCATTCATCAATAAAGATTCACTCACAAACGGTTCCTTTTCAAAGTGTTTTGGGTCTTTCACTTTTTCAGGATACTTCACATGATATTCGAATTCCTCACGGAAATGACGGATGGCACTTGCCACTGGCCAGGCTGCCGCATCACCTAAAGGGCAAATAGTATTGCCTTCTATCTTCTTGGCAACGCTTACAAGCAAATCAATATCCTCCATATGGCCATGACCATGTTCAATTCGGTGTAGAACTTTTTCCATCCATCCGGTGCCTTCACGGCAAGGACTACACTGGCCACAGGATTCATGATGATAGAAACGAGCGAATGTCCAGAGGTTCCGAACAATGCATGCTGTTTCATCCATGACAATGAACCCACCTGAACCAAGCATAGTACCACTTACAAAGCCACCGTCAGCCAATGATTCATACGTCATTAGGCGTGATTCACCCTTAGCAGTTTTTAAGATGAGATTAGCGGGAAGAATTGGCACAGAAGAACCTCCGGCAACAACTGCCTTCAGCTTTCTGCCTTTCCAGATTCCACCACAATATTCATCGGAGTAAATAAATTCTTCCACCGGCAATCCCAACTCAATTTCATAGATGCCAGGTTTATTAATATGGCCACTGGCTGAAATTAATTTTGTTCCCGCACTCTTACCAATACCAACGTCATTATACTTATCCGCTGTGATATTCACGATCGTTGGAATAGCGGCGATTGATTCAACATTATTAACAACAGTCGGACAGGCATATAATCCCGCGATTGCAGGAAATGGCGGCTTTAATCTTGGGTTGCCGCGTTTACCTTCCAGCGATTCGAGCAGAGCGGTCTCTTCTCCACATATATATGCTCCTGCACCCGGATGAACGTAGATATCACACGAGAAATCTGTACCCAGAATATTTTTACCAAGAAATCCAGCCTTATAGGCTTCGTCAATTGCCTTCTCCAGGATTCGAACAATATACATGTACTCACCACGTATATATATGTAGCCTGTCTTTGATCCCAAAGCAAAACAAGACACGATCATTCCCTCTATTAATATATGAGGAAGCTTCTCCATCAGATAGCGATCTTTAAAAGTGCCCGGCTCGCTTTCATCCGCGTTGACAACCAGGTACCGGGGTTTCTCGGATTTCTTATCCATAAAACTCCATTTCAATCCGGTGGGAAAACCAGCCCCACCTCTTCCCCGCAGATCAGAAAACTTGACTTCTTCAATCAGCTGTTCAGGCGTCATCGTTTTTATAGCCTTCTCAACAGACGCATAGCCGCCTTTTGACTGATACACCGGGAGCGTTTCAATGCCCGGGACATTTACATGTTCTAATAAAAATTTCTTACCCATTTTTAAAATCGTTGTTCGTTAATCGTTGATGGTTAATCGCCGATAACGGTTTTATTTCATATAAGAACTTCGCTTGTTCTCATTGCGTAATTTATCCAACAATGAATCTACTTTTTCATTTGTAAGGTCCTCATGGTAGGCTGCACCTACTTGAAGCATAGGAGCTGTGCCACAGGAACCTAAACACTCTACCGTCTTCAATGTAAACATACCATCACTCGAGGTCTCTCCCACCTTGATATTTAATTTATTCTGTAGATGTTCCACAATATCATCTGCGCCGCGCAACCAGCAAGGACCTGTTTGACAAACTTCAATGAGGCACGTACCAACTGGCTTAAGGTTGTACATGGAATAGAAAGAAGCTACTTCGTATACTTCTATTGGCTTGATATGCAGAATAGAGGCCACGTAGTCCATTACCGGAGCACTGAGCCACCCGTTGAATTCTGATTGCGCCAAATGAAGAACAGGAAGTAACGCAGACTTCTGTTTTCCTTCCGGATATCGCTTGATGATTCTGTTCACCAGCGCCAGCGTGTCTTCCGAAAATTGTATCTGTTCCATTCTAATAATAAAATCTATAATCAAGCATCAAGTTCACCAGCTATTACATTCATACTGCTCATTGTCAATATCGCATCGGAAAGCATTGAACCTTTTACCATCTCAGGAAAAGCCTGGTAATAAATAAAACAAGGTCGTCTGAAATGCAATCTGAAAGGCTGTCTTCCCCCATCGCTTATCAGGTAAAATCCAAGCTCACCGTTTCCGCCTTCCACACAATGATATACCTCCCCTTTCGGAACGTCAGTTTCTCCCATCACAATTTTAAAGTGATAGATCAGCGCTTCCATATTATTATATACTTCTTCTTTGGGAGGCAAGTAAAATTCAGGAACCTTGGCATGAAAAGGACCTTCAGGCATTTTTTCAATCGCCTGCTTAATGATGCTCATGCTCTGCCACATTTCTTCTTCGCGGACCATGAAGCGATCATAGGTGTCGCCATTTTTTCCTACAGGAATTGCAAAGTCAAAATCTTCGTATGACGAATAAGGTCTTGCAACCCGAACGTCATAATCAACTCCCGCAGCCCGCAGGTTGGGACCTGTAAAACTGTAGTTCAACGCTTTTTCAGCAGTGATGCTACCTGTTCCTATTGTACGGTCCATAAAAATCCTATTGCGGCTAAGAAGATTTTCAAATTCCTTTAAGACAACAGGAAACTCTTTTAGAAATCTATGAATTTTTTCCCAGGCTTTTGGAGTAAAGTCTCTTTCAAAGCCACCGATGCGACCAACATTGGATGTAAGACGAGCACCGCATAGCTCCTCATATATTTCATAAACCAACTCCCGTTGCTGAAACATATAAACAAAACCAGTAAGAGCACCCGTATCAACGCCAATAACGGCATTGCAGATAAGATGGTCCGTAATCCTCGCCAGTTCCATGACAATTACTCTCATGTACTGGACCTTCTTCGGAACCTCAATACCAAGAAGCTTCTCCACTGTCATGTGCCATCCTATGTTATTAATAGGCGCTGAGCAATAGTTCATCCTATCGGTAATCGGCGTGATCTGATAGAAAGGGCGGCGCTCCGCCAGCTTTTCAAAGGCGCGATGAATGTATCCAATGGTAGAAGTGGCATCGACAATAATCTCGCCATCCATCTTCAGTACATTCTGAAAGATACCATGCGTCGCAGGATGTGTTGGACCGAGGTTAAGATAGGAGTACTGCTTTTCTCCAGGCTGATAAATATGATCGGTAAGAGTTTGATTATCCATTGCCTTATCGTCCAAACATTGAATCGTTTTTATCTTCCCTTATCTGATCTTCAAGGGGGAATTCTTTTCTCAGCGGGAACATTATCATCTCGTCGACATTCAAAATCCGCTTAAGATTAGGATGCCCCTCGAAAATCACTCCAAAGAAATCGTACGTCTCGCGTTCCATCCAGTTAGCGCCAGCAAATACAGTAGTGAGTGTAGCTACTGATGGATTATCAACAGGCAAATATGTTTTCAACCTGACTCTTTGATTGCTTACCATATTATGTAGCTGATACATTATGGCAATCTGGTTTATTTCAGGATAATGGATTCCACACAGGGTTGTAAGGAATTGAAATTTTGTATCGGGGTGGTCATGTAAATGTTTTATGACTCCAATAATTTTATCTTTCTTAAGTGAAATGGTTGGAAAATCGTAGAGCATTTCAGTATGAAGAATTTCTTCTTCGTACTTTTCTTTTAAGACAGCTACAATTTTTTCCAGATCGGTCCCTTCCATTTTATTCTATTCCGTAGGTATTCAGCATTGCTTTATATTCTTTAGAATCTCTTCTGCGAAGTGATTCCGTTTCAACGAGGCGCTGAATTTTGATAACACCATCAATGATCTGTTCGGGCCGCGGCGGGCAACCAGGAACGTACACATCAACAGGAATAATCCTGTCAATGCCTTGCAATACACTATACGTATCAAAAATACCTCCGCTTGAGGCACAAGCTCCTACCGAAAGAACCCAGCGGGGCTCCGCCATCTGCTCGTATACTTGCTTCAATACAGGACCCATCTTTTTTGCGATCGTTCCCATCACCATTAGCAGGTCTGCCTGACGTGGCGAAAAACTGAGACGTTCCGATCCAAACCTGGCAAGATCATAATGGGCCCCCATTGTTGCCATGAATTCTATCTGGCCATTACCTTTTGCAACATCCTGCTGTGGAATTGAATTCATGGCAAC
>JANYDR010000315.1 GCA_025363495.1 Cyclobacteriaceae bacterium
TTAACAGCTGTGTGAAAATAGGCTGTCCGGTAAAAAATGTATTTTTGATCATGCTAGGTTTGAATGTGTGGTAACATCAAAGATAGCTGGGAGAGGTTTTTTACGAAACTTCTCCCTTATTTCCCCGGACAACAGTGATCACTGAATTATCGAATCGCTTTCCACATCTCCTCCGCTACAAGCTGATTACCTGCTTCATTCAAATGAACGCGATCAGTGGTAAGTATACCTGATTCTTTATTTTCCTTGTTGGATTTCAGATTGTAATCAAGAAAAGCTTTGCGCAAATCAATTAAAGGCAAATTATTCTTGGCCGCCAGCGTACGAATAATTGTACTGTAACTATTGAGATCACCATCAAGCTCATTGCTGAAATCTGTCCGCTCCCCTATCGCTGCTGGTGTACAAAGAATTATTTTAATATTTTTTACCTTCAACTTATTAATGATAGCTGTATAGAATTTTTCAAATTTATCTGGATCAGTACCGGTGCCGTAAGTGCGTTTGTGCCATACGTCATTTACTCCTATGTAAATGATAACCATATCAGGATTTTTGCTCATGACGTCATCGTCCATGCGCAAAAACAAATCATATATTTTATTGCCACCTATACCTGCTCCAATAAAGTCAAACTGTTCACCTTTGCCATCTTTGGCGGCCATCTCGCCTACTTTAACAATGTAACCACCAGGTTTAACCCCTGCTTGCGTAATGGAGTCACCAAAGAAAATTACTTTTTTCTTTTGTTGAGGGATAAAAGAACTCATTACCAGCAAAAGAAACGCCGATATTGTCATTGAAAAAGCATTCATAGGAGTCTTATTAGTTTAGTAGAAGAACCAAAAGACTAACCTACATAAGTTCAGAGAAACTTACGAGCACAAGCAGTAAAAAGTTCAGGATACTTTTATTCGTACCGCAAGGCTTTCACAGGATTAGCACGAGCTGACTTAATGGTATGATAACTGATCGTCGCAAGTGCTATGATAAGAGCTACTAATCCTCCCAATAAAAATAGTAGCGGGTTGATAGCAATACGGTAGGCAAACCCTTGTAACCAGGATGACAATGCAAACCAGGTGATCGGGCTTACTAAAATAAATGAGATCATAATCAACACCATAAAATTCTTTGACAGCATGGAAGTAATCTGAAATTCTGTCGCGCCCAACGCCTTCCTGATTCCAATTTCTTTTATGCGGGTGGCGGTAGTGATTGTAACGAGCCCAAACAAACCCATACAGGAGATAAGTATTGCCAGTGCCGCCATGATTGTCACCACGGAACTCATCTGTCGATCAGAGCGATAAAGATTCTGGAAATGCTGATCCAAAAAAGCATACGTAAATGGATATGTGACACTCCTCCTCCATATCTCTTTTATCTCGGCAATCGCTTGTTCCGCATTTGCGCCGTCAATCTTTATCGACAGCTCATCATATCCCCAGTCGGGATGCACAACCATTGAAAGTGTGTTGATCTTATGATGAAGCGAGTTAAAGTTAAAATCCTCCACAACTCCGATAATAGTACCAAGGGAATCATTCTGATACCAGCCATGTCCTGCCTGAGTGCCCACAGTCTCCTTGAGCGCCAGCTCCTTTGCAAATGATTCATTAATTATAAACGAGAACCCTGCATCTCTCACGTTGTCCTTTGAAAACGATCTGCCCTCTTTCAACTTAATACCGTAGACCTTGAGGTAATCAAAATCAACATTCACATTGGAAGGAGTGATATCAATAATTCCCGTATCTGCCTTGACTTTAAAACCCCACTGGTGGAAATTATTACCCAGGCGTTGACCCGATGCGGTAACACCCTGGACAAACCGGCTTTTCGATAATTCCTCTTTAAGAGTGACAAATTTTTCGTTCACTTCTTTATTCATGTCAACGAGCATCATCTGGTTCTTATCAAAACCAACGTCCTTATTTTGCATAAAAGAAAGCTGTTGAACCACAATCAGTGTGCTCACGATCATGGCCAGCGCCAGTCCAAATTGTATAATAACCAGCGAGCTCCTGAAAATCGACTTACCCTCCGTCTTTGATCCTCCTTTTAATATTGCTGTCGTTTTAAATGAGGTCATATAGAATGACGGATAAACTCCCGCGAGAACGCCCAGACTTAACGTAATCAAAATCATGGCGACAAGCTTCAGAGGTTCATTCAACAAAGCTGTCATTGTAAGTTGTCGACCAAGAAGCTGATTAAGTAATGGGATGAAAAGTATATCAAGAAAGGCTGCCAGTACAAGAGATAAAAGCGCAAGCAACATCGATTCAAAAATGAATTGAACAAAGAGTTGGAGCTTTTTCGCGCCTATGGATGATCTCACACCAATCTCTTTCCATCGACGGGAAGCCCTTGCCGTTGTAAGATTCATGAAATT
>JANYDR010000344.1 GCA_025363495.1 Cyclobacteriaceae bacterium
GAGAATAGAACATAGCCCACGACTTCAGTCCATAGCCGTGGGCTATGTTTTATTTCGGCTGACATCCTCGGTCAACCTTGGAAACACCAACTACGTGCAATGAAATATATTACTTGACTAAGTAGAATTAGTCTTTAACCCTTCGATCTCCTAATGCCGTTCAATTTTGAAATAACGCACTACTGCATGAGTCATTACGAATAGAAGTATGATTATGGATGATAATAAAGCAATCATTCCAATATTAGGATGATCAAATTGTCTTTCACTCCATATTCCAATGGAAGCCCACACTACTACAAGAGGATACAAGTAATTATTGAATTTGGCATCGACCAATATTGCTAGCAGACCAGCAACGCAAACCATTATCATCGCCCATAATTCAGGGCCCGGTGTTCCTCCATCCCACCCCAAATATTTTAGTGTCACGGCTGCATCTGCAATTGTCGCTACTGATATCCATCCACAGAACAAACTAAATGGTACCCAAAGCCATCGGCTTGAATTCATATGATTAACAGTTTCCCCTGAACGTATGAACATAATGATACTAATCACAAGTGTTAGTAGAAGAATAAGGAGACTTAGTATAATAAGGTGATTTGTAAATGCGATTATCCATGCAGACCCAAGAATATTTGCTAAACTGAGTGGCACCGAAAGGCGATCATATATTGAGACATTCCTATTCGAAGGCATAAGTTGAATAATCCCATATATGATGAATGACAAGTATATAAGTCCCCAGATACTGAATACGTAGCCTGCGGGCGTAAAGAGGTCTTGAAAGCTCCTGCTGACTTGCGCAATATCAGGCGTATTGGATAGTTGGGTATAAAGCCCGTTAAACGCAATGTTCAATAGAATTGCAGTCAGGGTTAGCCACCGGCTGATGCGTGATGATTTTCTTTCCATACCAACTTTTCTAACAAATCGCGTTCCGGAATGTTTAAAGGGACTTTAGAATTTAGTTAAAAGTAATGGGTAAAGATTTCTACATCCCCTAGTCAAGGCTAAAGCTCAGTGGACAGCTCTTTAATCATAACATCCATCCTTTCCAATGGAGCTATAAATCTCTTCTTATCCTCAACCATGGTGGCCATTATGAAAATAGTTTGAATTAGAGCAAACAAAAGTATTACCGGTGCTGGATTCAGATCAAGACCAGGAAGAATATCAAAAGCTGATAATATCATCACAATGACAACACCGAGAACCGGTATTCCGATAAAGTCAAACTTCTTTTTAAAAGTAAAGAATTCATTAAGGTTGGCTTGTTGAGTTTTTAAGCTATCACTTAAGGCCTCAACTGTTGTCAACTGCTTCCCGGCCGATTTAATAATTTTAGAGCAGAATCGTGCATACTTAATAGTAAACTGGGCAAAGACTAATATTCCTGCAAGGCAAGCCAGCACTGATATCCAGTTACCCCAAAAACGAACGATCATATTTACCAGAAGGGTATAACCAATAAACTGCCATACCCATGAGGCCAGTGTATATTGAGCAATTGTCCTCTTTTCTTTATTGACACGTGATTTTATCATAATAAGAACATCTCCTTCCCTCAGGTTATCCACGTCTCCCTCCTTTTTACTCTTCTCCCAAAGGTTTTTCATCTCATCGATTGCTTCCATAAATCTTTTTATTAATCCAATCTTTTTTTCATTAACTCCTGGAGCTGTTTTTTAATCCGGACAAGTTTTACACTCACGTAATTACTTGTGATCCCAACAACGGAAGCGGTCTCTTCATTGTCGCTTCCCTCCAGGTATAGTAACACAATTGCCTTATCGATATCCGATAATTTCTGAATCGATTTGTACATTAAAATCATGCGGTCATCAGTTCCTGCATGATCCGACTCGGCAATCTGAAGCAACCGTTCTGATAATGGTTCCTCCTTTATTGCTTTATACCTTTTTCTGATTCCGCCGATAGCGGTATTGAGTGCCACCCGATACGCCCAGGTTGAAAATTTAGAGTTTTCCTGAAAGCCTGGATACGACTTCCAAAGCTGATACACAATCTCCTGAAACATATCCTGCCGCTCATCTGCGTCAGTAAAATATATCCTGCATACCCTGTGTATGATGCCTAGGTTTGAATTCAGGCTGTCTAAAAATTTCCCCTCCAGTTCTTCCTTCATTTACGACGATTCTTGAGATTAGTAGCAATACCGGCCAAAAACTACGGATAAAGAAATAATTATTTGCTATTATTTTAAAAAGGTAATAACGAATTAACGCCGGAGGCCTAATCTGTCTACATTAGCAAAATAACTGCTGATAATACTATTCTATCGTGCCACTCTCCATCACTCTTGTCATTTTAGCCATTACAGTTGCAGTAAGTTTCTACGCATTTAATAAGCCCCAGGTGCAAGCCAGGCTGATGATGAACCCATATAATATCGAGCGGAAGAATCAGTACGAGCGCTTCCTCACGTCAGGATTTATTCATAAAGATCACCTGCACCTGATCTTCAATATGTTCTCATTCTATTTTCTTGGAACGTCAGTAGAGAGGGATTTTGTAATTCTTTTCGGACCGAAGGGCAACTACTATTTCATTGCTCTTTACTTAATGGCAATTGCCGTATCCGATCTTCCCACCTACTTTAAACAGCAGGATAATCCCGGTTATAATTCACTGGGTGCTTCGGGAGGAGTAGCGGCCATTGTTTTTGCATTCATTATCCTTGAACCGATGCAGTACCTCTGCATCTTCCTGGCGCTATGCATGCCGGGGTTCGTACTAGGCAGCCTTTACATTATTTATTCCTACTTCCAGAGTAAACGGGCCAATGATCACATCAATCATGATGCTCACCTTTATGGCTCTTTATTCGGGCTGCTTTTTTGCATCGTCGTTTATCCTGTTTCTATTTCGAACTTCTACCAACAGGTATCATATTGGCTTGAACATTTGTTTGGTGGGTAATTGAATACATTTCCCACAGATCTCGCAGATTTAATCAATGATTTCTAAGAGTTCGCGAAAATCTTCGAGTATTCGATCTGTAGAATCTGTGGGAAATGTATTCAACTTATTTTCCCTTTCGACTTTAGGTTATCAAATAATTATTTTACAATAAAAGAGTATCATATCTATGGAAGAAAAGGTAATAATCATTTATACAGATGGCAGTTGCAATCCAAAAATAGGAATTGGGGCCTGGGCGACAATCATTTTTATCAATGAGGGAAAAATAACATTGGAAGGTTCTGCCAAAGACACCACGCATCAACGAATGGAATTGATTGCTGTTATCGAAGCATTCAGCCACGTACTAAAAAAACGATCTTTCTTCTTCTCAGGTTATTGTTTATACTGATAGCCAGTATGTGATAGGGCTTTCAGCAAGAAAGGATAAATTGAGAGCGGAAGATTATCAAACTAAAAGAAAAGGTGCTTTCCCCAATGCTGACCTAATGAGTCATCTGATTGAACTTAGTGAAAAATTGAGGGTGAGGTTTGTGAAAGTGAAAGCACATCAAAATTTGGGAAATGAAAACTACAATCGTGAAGTTGATTTGCTTGCAAGAAAAAATGTCAGAAGATTAGTGGATAGGGGTTCCTAATTTAAGAGGGGATTTTGTGGTAAAGTAGACTGAATACATTTCCCGCAGATTCCACAGATCGAATACGCGCTGATTTTCGCAGAGTTAACTGCCGCCGGATGGACCTTGATTGCATCAAGAGTTATTTTGTTAGATAAAATTTTCACGACTAAGGCAGGCGAGTCATTAAGACTTTGATTTAGAAGGATTAGTCACAGCAATCACAAAGAACGATAGTATCAGCAAAATACTGTACTCCATACCTCCGCTTCCTCCGCCAACAACGAACCATCCATTGTTGAAATGGACCATCACAATACCAGCTGTCAACTCAACTATAAATCCAAGACATATTATCGGTACGAAGTATCCAAGTATGATTGATAAGCTTCCAAGAATTTCAAACAGTGTAATGCACCATGCCATTAATAACCCTAATGGAAATCCAGTGCCGCTTAGGAATTCGCCAAATCCGTTGACTGATCCACCCGTGATTCGGGTTGTACCATGAATAATTAATAGAATCGGAACTGCTGTCCTGAAAACTTTTAATCCAATAGCAGGTGACAAAAACGGAAATTGTTTCATTCTTTAAACCTAGTGAATTCTTTAAATACTGCATATTAAAGAACGCTGTAATAAGGATACCTTTGCGGGATGCAACCTGATTTGAAGGCCCAACACGCTGAATTTTTAAAGAATCTATCAATCTCTTCACTGACACCAATGCAGGAAGAGGTCATTCAAAAGGCAGTTTCAACCGAGAATCTGCTAGTCCTTGCTCCTACGGGATCAGGCAAAACATTATCATTTTTACTACCGGTAATTGATAAGTTGAATCCTAAATCACACGAAGTACAGGCACTCATCGTAGCCCCTTCACGGGAACTTTCTCTACAAATCGAGAGTGTATTCCGCTTAATGAAGACATCCTATAAGGTAAGTTGTGTTTATGGCGGTCACTCTGTTAAGATTGAACAAAATAGTTTGAGTGAAGCCCCTGCTATTATTATTGGAACACCAGGACGATTAGCGGATCATATCCGGAGAAAATCGTTCGATCCGTCTTACATACGAATACTTGTACTGGATGAGTTTGATAAGTCATTGCAAATGGGTTTTCAGGAAGAACTTAAAGTAGTGTTTAATGCTCTCAGCGGACGTCAGCAACATCTTCTCACCTCTGCAACACGACTAGATCCGTTGCCGGATTTTCTGCCCTTTAAGAAAATAGATACACTGAATTATTTAAAGGAAGAAGCCGAATCAAAACTGAAATTAAGACTGGTTAACACACGAAGTGTCGATAAGATTGAAACGCTTCTTAAATTAGTGGCGCGATTCAACCAGGAAGTATGTCTCGTATTTTGTAATCATCGCGATGCGGTTGAAAGGATCAGTGTATTGTTTACAAACGCTCACTTTGAGCACGGTATTCTTCATGGTGCCATGGAGCAGATCGACAGAGAAAAAAACCTTATAAAATTCAGAGGTGGCGCATGCAACGTGCTTATAGCAACTGATCTTGCCTCGCGCGGATTGGATATTCCGGAGATCAGGCACATCGTACACTATCAACTGCCACTTCAGCAGGAAGCTTTTCTTCACAGAAATGGCCGCACAGCGCGGATGCATGCTGAAGGAGATGCGTACTTGATTTTAGCCGAGGATGAGGTTATGCCTGAATACATCGATAAGTCTGTTGAAGAATTAAAACTGACAGCAAAACTTTTACTTCCTCCCCCTCCTGTTTATGCCTGCCTGTATATCAGTGCTGGTAAAAAAGACAAAATTAGTAAAGGCGACATTGTAGGATTACTTACGAAAAAAGGAGGCTTGTTAGCAGATGAGATTGGTCTGATCACTACACTCGATCATGCGTCTTATGTTTCGGTAAAGCGCACCAAAATAAATAAGTTACTGGCAAACATTAAAAATGAAAAACTGAAGAAATCGAAAGTGAAGATTGAGATCGCTAACTAATTTGGAAATTTGAATAGGATAGGCATATGTGTTGATACATTCCCATCTTTTGACAAATTAGCATATAAGCTTCTTTTCCGAACCAGCGTCTTTCGTCGAAATAAATTTCCTATTATATCCTCTTAAAATAGTTTAAGCTGATCCGATTCATTGTTCTTTTGAAGCCGAACCTCACGATGAAAATTGGAAAGCGAGATGCCAAGTAACCGTATCTTCTTTTCGCCCGGGTCCGTGGCCATAAGCAATTGTCGCGCTGTTGCTATAATGGTTTCAAAATCACTTACTCCCCCCGGAAAAGATTGACTTCTTGTAGCAAGTTTAAAGTCATGGTATTTTATTTTTAACGTCACAGTCCTTCCCTTCAAGCCAGTCTTCCTTAGTCTCTCATAAAGAACGTCTGCAATTTTTTCTAGCTCGGCATTCATTTCTTCCAGTTCTGTCAGATCATATGGGAACGTATCTTCAGCTCCAATCGATTTTGTTTCACGATGGGGCTGTACTTCCCGCGGATCACTACCACGCACAATCTTGTAAAAGAATTTCCCTGCCTTACCAAAATGTTTTGTTAATTCAATCTCGGTCAGTTTTTTGAGATCCGCACCGGTATGCAAGCCCAATAACTTCATTTTGTCTGCTGTCACCTTTCCTACACCAAAGAATTTTTCCACTGGCAAGCGTTCCATGAATTTTTCAACTTTCGATGGACCAATAAAAGTAAAGCCATCTGGCTTGTTCAGGTCGGATGCGATCTTGGCTATAAATTTATTAATGGATACTCCTGCGGAAGCGGTTAATTTCAATTCATCCTTAATAGCCTGCTTGATGAGCTTCGCAATTTCAATTGCCGATCCGATATTCTGCTTATCTTCTGTTACGTCCAGAAAGGCTTCATCGAGAGAAAGAGGTTCGATTAAATCTGTATAGCGATGGAATATTTCCCTGATTCTTACAGAGGCTTCTTTGTATGCTTCAAACCTGGGGCGAACAAAAATCACATGAGGGCAAAGTTGAACAGCTTTCTTTGATGACATCGCAGAACGTATTCCAAACTTGCGGGCTTCATAACTAGCTGTAGCTACAACTCCTCCTTTTCCTTGCGGCGAACCACCCACTGCTATGGGTTTGCCACGATACTCAGGGTTGTCACGCTGCTCAATGGATGCATAAAAGGCATCCATATCGATATGAATAATCTTGCGATGGCCTATAGTGTCGATCTTATTCAATTAAGTTTGCAAAGTGGGACTACTCACTGTAATGCTTCCATTGCGAATAGCAAATAAACGAGCGGAGCATTCCAGTTGATAGCAATTTCATTTGAGGCATAGGAGCAAACGCTGTCAACATATGCCTCATCTGTAAATTTTGAAGGATACTCGCATTTGTCTTGCATGCCTGGATTGGGGCCTCCCACTAATAATCCAGGAATTGGATCATTAATACCGTCGGCTTCCGATGGACGATGATGTGGATGCATTGGTTTGGGATAGCCAAACCCTGTCACAAACGAATAGCCAGTTGCATTTCTTCCCAGGATGTAATCGACATTGGTAAGAGCGTTACTAAGATATTTTTTGTCTTTTGTCAACTTATATGCCTGTATCAGAAAAATGCTCTGATTGGCGGCGACTGCATTACTTCCCCAAACAAAATCTTCTTTTGATTGCCCCATAACTGCTTGATACTGTGTATTGGGAACCCCCTTAATCATTTTTTCAGCAGATTGTGTAAGCCTTCGCTTTAACTCATATAAATCATTTTTTACCAATGGAGTTAATTGATTTTCGAAACGAAGTAAAGAATAATAACCTAATAATCTTACCTGCGCCCACGAAGGCAAAGGCATGTTTTCATCGGGAAACATATTTACTGCCTGATAATAACTTTCCTGTTGGGTAGTCAGATATAATTCTGACGCTGCCCATATAAATTCATCACTGAAGTCAGTATCATCATAAGCTCCGGTAGTAATGCGAGGCTTAAATTTCATATTGATCGAATCCTGATCATAAATCACTTTAGGATTCTTTTGCGCCCAACTCCAGGCCTTGACAGCAGCCGTCAAACAGGAGTCTTTAAGTCCAGGCAAAGCTTTATCAAATTTTCCATAGACACGTGAAGCCTGTGCCATTACTGCAGCAAAATCCAGCGCAGCGGCCGTACCTTTTTGTACGACGTACCTTGGCTCTTTTGTAACATCCGGCATTACCATTCCATCAAAGCCAGCATTTGTGCACTTATGATAAACACCTCCATCATTTGGGTCTTGCATGCTAAGCATCCAACGAAGATTCCATAACGCTTCATCCAGTACATCAGGCACTGAATTTTTACTTTCAGGGATATTAAGTGAAACTGAATTGACATATTCGGGGAAATCTTCATACAAAGAAAGAAGAGTTCCCATCGTAATACCACTGTTTACAATGTACTTATTGTAGTCACCAGCATCATACCATCCTCCCGGCGCAGAAATCATAGTTCCTATAGGTCGTTTGGGACTCGCCGCAGATGCATGAATTACTACTTTTTTGTCGGGATGTCCCTTTGCACGACTCCAAATTCCTGCATACTCTTTTGCCAAAGCAGTAGAAGCCCTCTGAAAATAAAACGCCTTCATAGATGCAATGGCAACTGACTCATAAACATTTCTCTTTATTTGAAATGGATACGTAGAATCATTTCCTCCTACAAAAAGAACATACCAACCAGGTTTTGTTATAGACGAAAAATTAGCGGTGCGAATTATTCTATTTGAATAAAGAGATTTTCGTGGAGGCTCAAGAGTTCCAGTAAGCACAGTATCAAATTTTTCCATTGAAATCAGATAGAATGGTTCAGGCTTATCAGTTAGCACCACTGCAATTTTCGTTGCCTCAGGATAAAAGCCTGCATAATTAAGCCGGATCGTTGGCGAAGCTGCAAAAATGGCAACGGAGCAAACGAGTAAAAAGAGAGTCGAATAGAAATGCTTGTTCATTATTCTTTGAATATAATTACAAATTCAATTTTTCAATTGATCACATTACAAAGCTAGTGATTAACTATCTTCGTTCGCAACTTATGAACACGGCTTCAATCATCAATTCAATTTCAAAGCATGTTAGCCTTACTAGTAAGGAAGTGCTTTACTTATCTTCCCTGTTTCTTCCATCAAAGGTCCATCAGGGGGAATTTGCTGAAAAGGCAGGAGAAATATCGAAAGGGATGCTATATGTTAATTCAGGCTGCCTTATGTCCTATTTTAGCGATAAGCAAGGCAACGACCATGTCATTCAGTTTGCAACCGCTGGCTGGTGGACAGGTGACCTTCACAGCCTCACTCGACAGATTCCATCAATCTACACAACCAAAGCTCTTGCGGAAAGTGAAGTTTTTCTGCTTCCCAGTAATAATATGGACAAACTGCTGGAAATGCTCCCTACGCTGGAACATTACTTTCGTATCCTCTTTCAAAACTCGTTGGTTACCCATCAGCATCGGTTAATGCTTGCCTTTTCAGCAACTGCAGAGGAGCGATACAATGATTTTGAGGAAAAATACCCAGCCCTGGAACAGTATGTTCCACTGAAATACATTGCATCCTACCTGGGAATGACTCCTGAGTTTCTGAGTAAGATCAGGAGGAGACGGATGGAAAGATAATTTGAAAATTAATCGATTTGAAAATCACTGTTGTCCGGGGAAAGTTATAGAGAATAGTAAATTATTCAAATTCTTAATGTGAAGCGGTTTTTTGATAGAAATAGCAAAAGTGAGCCCCTCTTTTATGTATAGAGATTTAACTGATGATGTATCTTC
>JANYDR010000350.1 GCA_025363495.1 Cyclobacteriaceae bacterium
CCGGACTCCAGATACCGGGTCGATCTTTATTTGTGAAACAATTTACCAATCTGGATTGCGTCGATTTACTTGATTTCAACCTCAACTCCCGGCGACCGGCATCCGGCAACCGGTGTCAATTCCCACGCCTCCAATATTTAGGATTCAAAATATTTTTTTGTTCCCTGCAACATTACAGAGCGCAGCCCTGTCTCACGTTCCAAAACCAATAAGAAACTAAAATTTTACTACCATGGATAATAATTTAAGAGAAGTGCTACAACCGATCGCCATTTTTAGCGGATTTGGCGGATCCGTTTACTTTTTCGTGAGAGCGATGACCGACTATATCCTAAAAAAGAAAATGATCGAAAAGGGATTTGTGAACGAAGACACTCAGGCCATTTTTAAACAACACGCTTCCGACGGAAAATACTCTTCATTAAAGTGGGGATTGATTGCCTTCTTTGGTGGTCTGTCGCTGATCATCATGGAGTTTGTTTCCGTACGACCGGAATCACCATTGCCTTATGGATTGTTTGCTGTATCGGTATCACTTGGGTTTCTGATTTACTATTTTCTGGTAAAGAAGGATTCTCAATTGTAACATTAAATTGATCGGCTACGTCTGACGTCATAAAGCTTAAAGTCGAAAGCTTAAAGTCGAAAGCTTGAGTCTCAAAATACTACAAATGTCAGTTTCATATTAATACTTCTATATGTTAAAGAATTATATTAAAACTGCTTTTCGCAGTCTGGGGCGTCATAAGTTTTTTTCTTTCATTAATATTTTTGGATTGGCTATCTCCATGTCCATCTGTATGGGCATCATTATGCTTGTGGCCGATCAGATGACCTATGACATAAAGAACACAAAACGTGATCGTATCTATCGGGTGGTGAGCACACTGCTTTCGCCTGATGGCGCGTCACCTTCAGGAAATGAAACTTCGACTTCTCCGATGCCATTGCGTCAGGAATTACTTGAGAATTATACTGGCGTTGAGAAGGTCGTTCAGATCAAGCGTGGCTTTGGAAACGATTGGATTGATTTTGATCATAATGTGAATGTACCCTTAAGCGGATTCTTTGCAGATCCGGAAATATTGGACGTCTTTGAGTATGAATTAGAGTATGGCGATTCTAAAACTGCCCTGGTTGAGCCTTATGCTGTTGTCCTTACACGAAAGGCATCCAAAAAATTATTCAAGGAAGAAAATCCTGTAGGACAAACTATAAAAGTAGGCGACAAGGGAACCTATACGGTTACGGGCATTCTAAAAGAAACCGATCGCAAGTCGCACATTGTTTTTGAGGGATTGGCAAGCATGGCTTCTTTTAAAAGTCTTGAAGCACTTGGTAAAGTGGAAAAGTCGGGTGAGTGGCATAACTACTGGAGTACGTGGAATTATCTGCTGATTGAAAAAGATAAAACTGCATCAGACATCAACGCGCATTTAAAAAAGATATATCAAAAGCGCATTGCCACCGTTACCAATCCGGATATTAGAAAAGCAACTTTCGCGCTGCAGCCAATGAAAGAAATCACTCCAGGCAAGTTGCTGAACAATCCCATCGGACCTTTTCTTCCTTGGATCTTCATTTACTTTTTTGCCGGACTTGCAGGAGTCGTAATGCTTACATCATGTTTCAATTTTACCAATCTCTCTATTGCACGTTCACTTACGCGTGCCCGCGAGATCGGTGTTCGTAAAGTTTCAGGAGCCGCCCGCTGGCAGATATTCACTCAATTCTTGTCGGAGTCAATAGTTACAGCACTCCTGTCGCTAGCGTTGGCTCTTGTGTTTCTCATGGCAATAAAACCATTAATGCTCAACCTCACATTCGCACGTATGCTCAAGTGGGATCTTGAATCGAATATGTATGTGTACGGTGTGTTTATTGTGTTTGCTATTGTGGTTGGAACAATGGCTGGATTATTCCCGGCCGTGGTCCTTTCAGGTTTTCAACCAGTAAAGGTGTTGAAGAACCTGGGTACGATGAAGCTTTTCTCAAAGATGGGATTGCGTAAAGCTCTTCTAGTCGCACAGTTTACGTTATCATTGATCTTCATTCTTACTGTAATTGTAATCTACAATCAATTAAACCTTTTTGTTCGGGCTGATCACGGCTTCGATATGAAAAACAACATTGTAGTACGACTTAACAATACTACTCCTGACCCCCTTAAGCTGGAATTAAACAAGCATTCAAACATTACCAGTGTTGCTATTGCTTCTCACGTGCCTGCTGCTGGTACGACCTTTGGAGCGGGATTTAAAAAATCGTTGGATGAAAAAGAATGGACGCAACTTGACTATTATTCTGTAGATGAGGACTATCTCAGGAATATGGGTGTTCCTCTTATCGCGGGCAGATTTTATTCAGAAGATGCCGGGACTTCCAATAAGAATTTCGTTGTGATTAATGAACAATCGGTTACTGCTCTTCATTATGGCTCTGCGGCTGAGGCATTAGGTCAGGTAATCATTCTTGATGACGATTCATCAAAACTTGAGATCATCGGTGTAGTGAAAGATTACAATCATCAGATGCTTATGCAAAAAATTGCACCAATGGCGTTGATGTATAGTCCTAAACAATACAGCATTCTTCAGGTTAAATATTCGGGGGATTACGCTTCCGCAGTCAAAACCATTGAGGCTTCCTGGAATAAAGTAAATCCAAATCTAAAGCTTGATTACAAAGTATTCGAAGATGAGATCCTTGAATTTTATCACACTATTTTCGGCGACCTTGTAAACATTGTTATGTTCATTGCTTTCCTGGCGATCATGATATCATGCCTGGGCTTATTGGGGATGGCAACTTATACCACTGAAACCAGAATCAAAGAGATTTCAATCCGCAAGGTTCTTGGCTCAAGTAATTCTTCACTGATTATTCTTTTGTCAAAAGGATTTGTAAAGATTTTACTTGTTGCTATACTGATCGCTGTGCCAAGTGCTTATTTCCTGAATAATTTATGGCTTGAACAGGTAGCATATCATACATCGTTTGATCTTGTTGTAGTGATAACAGGAGTATTAATGCTGATTGTATTTGGAGTGGTTACGATAGGTTCGCAGACGGTGAGGGCCACGTATGTGAATCCGGTGGAGAATTTGAAGAGTGAGTAAAAGAATGTCATGTTTTCCCATTTAAACTTCTTTCCTAGCAATGAAGTATTTTGCATAACTTTTCAAGGTTTTCAACCAATTCAATATGGGAGACCTGCTTTTTCCTTTCCATCAGTTCGAAATTAGGTATAATCCAATGCTAGATTTCGGTCAAGCTGCAAAAAGTCTTTTCGCTCCATTGGTTAGAATTCCAAAAAAAATTTGAATTGACAATGAGAGTACTACTCAGGAGATAATCAAACTAATTTCCGAGGAAGATTTATATATAGTGCAAATTTCTTGGGATCGCATTGTATTGAGATTCGAAGGAAACATAGAATCATTACTGCAAAAAAAATACTTTGAGCAAAAGGATCTTTTACTTAAAGAGGGTGATTACTCAAATCTTGAAAAAAGACTCTGACATTAACTGCATTGAGTATTGTTACAAAAATTCTTTTTTTCAACGTTGGGCAAGGAGACTCAATTTTAATTGAATCTGTTCAAAATAAGGTGAGTAAGATTGCCATAATCGATTGCAATCTTCTTGGTTCAAAAAATCCAACGCTCCAATATATCAAGAGCATGGGTATAAAAAAGATCGATTTGGCGATTCTCACTCATCCGCATACCGACCACTTTTCAGGTTTCACAGAGTTATTACGTACGTGTGATAAAGATAAGATAGCATTAGGGATCTTCGGCCATACTGCCTCTCCTTTGAAGGTTTATCGAGATAAAGTCATTAAATCGCTGGCTGGGAAAGCTGAATTCACAATTTTATTAGATGAATTAGATCGTCTTGAAAAAACTAGTGTTCTGAAAAAAGTTGGCTTTCTAAATTCCATGACGGAAGATCATAGCTTAGGTATTAAAATAAAAATACTATCTCCAGGGCAATTCGAACTCATTCGTGTCGAAGGTAAGCAAGCTTATGAAGAAGAAAATGAAGGAATTTTTCCATGGGAAATTGGCTTTCTACTACAATTAAGATCGAACTTAACTCAGGTTTCGTGTTATTAACGTCGGATGCTAACAAGGAAACGCTGCATCGAATAGACAAACACGAGTTGAAGAGTGAAGAGAAAATCCTCTTAGGTCAAATTCCACATCATGGTTCATTTTACAATCATTCACCTGCTTTTTGGCGAAAACGAACACGGGCAGCTGAAACCCCAATAGTGGTTTCGTTTGGAAGAAATTCATATAGACATCCAAACAAGACCGTTGTAAATGATTTTGTAAAAGACGGATATAAGGTTTATTCAACTAACCCAATTGAAACCCCAAGTCCTACAGCAGCGATGTCAAGTGGAAGTCTTGACATGTTTAGTTCCATTGACAATGAGGAAACTAATTATTTGGAATTTACTATCGATGACTCAGGAGTGAATTTTGTCGAAAAATCTCTGACCTATTAAAAGGCCTCTGTCACTTAGATATTCAGATATTTCATCAGCATATCCAACCTTTCCTTGTTGTCATCATTGTGAGGGGCCTCCTGGTAACGACCAATAACGCGATAGCCGAAGCGCTCGAGGGTTGCAACGATGCGGGAGAGATCTAACTGATTTATCTTCAATGTCAGTTTAATCTTACCTCTGTCCAGCGCATCTTCTGTCATCGTGCTGCTGATAATTTTTGCTTTATTCTCTTCTACATAACGGCTGATTTCCGCAAGGGAATAATCAATCAGATCCATAGAGAGAACAATTATACCTCCCGGCATTTGAACAGAGGCTGTTTGGGCAAAAGATGCCATGATGTCCTGCACGGTTATAATTCCGGCATAGCGGCCTTCTTCATTAAGAACACCTACAATGTTGAGCTTGTGCTCACCCGCTACTTTTAAAATATCAAAGAAGTGTGACTCAAGACCTACAACACAATCTTTTCCAACCAGATCAAAGTCGCCAAGATTTTTTTCTATATCCTCTGATTCAAGAATGATTTCTTCGGAAATAAATCCAAGCAATATTCCTTCATCAACTACAGGCAAATGGTTGCAGCGAAATTCCTCCATCCACACAATGGCCTTGTGAGCATCATCCGTCACTTTGAGCGGCGGAATCATGTGGTTGATAAGTTCTTCTGCGATCATTTCTTATGCTTAATTATCTTGAAGTTGCGGAGTCGTTGTCAAAAATTCATCCATTATTTCATTGAACTTATCAGGGTGTTCCATCATTGGCGCGTGACTGCATTTGTCAATAAAATGCAATTCTGAGTTCGGAATTAGCCTATTAAACTCATACGCCACTGTTGGAGGCGTAATTGTATCATTTAATCCCCAAACCAGCAGCGTGGGAACCAGTATATTGTGCAAATCGTTCGCCAGGTTATTGCGCTGGGCACTTTTTGCAATCGCCACGATCCGCATACATTTTGGAATGCTTTTCGTGGTTTCAAAGACTTCATCTACCAAATCCTTAGAGGCAACCGCCGGATCATAGAACGTATAAGCAACGCGTTCCCGTACATAATCATAACTACCTCTTCGGGGATAGGAACCTCCCATTGTATTTTCAAATAAACCCGAACTGCCAGTCAATAAAAGCTTATCGACCTTCGCAGCATTATGCAATGTGTAAAGTAAACCGATGTGACCTCCAAGCGAATTACCAAGAATGATCATACGATCAAGTTTCTTTAATAAAACAAAATCCTCGACGAATTTTCGTAAGCCTTCAAGTCCCGCTTCTTTAATTGGCATCTCATAAATTGGAAGCATCGGAATGACGACTCGAAACTTTTTTGAAAATCTGTCGACGACACCTTCCCAATTACTGAGCGCACCAAAAAGTCCGTGAAGCAGCATTAGCACCTGCCCCTGGCCCTCATCTACATATTTGAAACCGCCTTCTTCTTTAACGTTAAGGGCCATTATCTGGTATTTTCCGCGAAAAGTAAGTGAAAAATATCTGTAGTTAGAACTGTCTGAAAATTTCCCTGAAAACAGGCAAAAATCCTCCGATCCAATCTGCTGTACGTGGGGCCAATAAAGCAGTAAAAGGATATAACCAGGAACCGTTCGTCCACTCTTCCTTCGGTGTGAACTTGAGTGAGTCAGCAATCCAGAGGGCGATGCTCAACATGAATAATGTTTTAAATCCCCCGAGGGCCGCGCCCATTGCCTGATCCGCTGTGCCAAGAAAAGTTTTGTCTATCGACGTTTTCACAATTCTCCCCAGCAAGTTCACCAACACAACAATAATTACAAAGATGACAGCAAAAGATAAATAGGGAAGGGTACTCTTATCAGCATTAAACTTTTCTTGCAAGAAAATCATCCCGACTCCCATCAGCTTGAAGCCACCCAGCACTCCTAACAAAATGGCAATGAAAGAAATGAGCTCCATTAGAAATCCTTCACGGTATCCGCTCACCGCGCCGATGATAACCAGAATGGCAATAACAATATCTGCAGTACTCAAGAGGCTAATAATTTTTTAACAATTTCAGAAATGACTTTTCCGTCAGCCTTACCCGCTAATGATTTGGTCGCTGTTCCCATTACTTTGCCCATATCCTGCGGACCTTTGGCGCCAACCTGTGCAATGATATTCTTTATCTCAGTTGTGATCTCTTCTTCGGAGAGCTGCTTTGGTAAATAACGATTGATTACCTCGAGCTGCAGGTTCTCTTTTTGAGCAAGATCGGCTCTTCCTTCTTTTTGGAAAATTTCCGCTGACTCTTTACGTTGTTTGGCGGCCTTCATTAATAGCTTGTTCTCAACATCTACGGCAATGTCTCCACTTCCTCCTTTTTCTGTTTCAGAAAGAAGGATCATGGATTTGATGCACCGGAGAGCTTCAAGTTCTTCTTTGTTTTTGGCGAGCATCGCTTTTTTGATGTCGGCGTCGATGGTAGTTTTCAGTGACATGATTATGTATTTTCGCTCCAAAGTTATCGAACCAAATCCATCTTTAACAATGACGCAACTTAGTGTCAATATTAACAAGATTGCCACGCTGCGCAACGCCCGCGGGGCCAATAACCCGGACGTCATCAAAACAGCCCTGGATTGCGAAAGGTTTGGCGCACAGGGCATTACCGTACACCCCAGACCAGATGAACGTCACATCCGCTACAGCGATGTCATCGAACTAAAAAAAGTAGTCACTACCGAGTTCAATATTGAGGGTTATCCTGACGAACGCTTCATGAAGCTCATTCGTGAAGTGAGGCCAGAGCAAGCCACACTTGTACCCGATCCTCCCGGAGCAATTACTTCAAATGCAGGTTGGGACACTGTAAGCAATGAAATATTTCTTAAAAAAATAGTTAGTGAAATTCAAAGTCTTGGCGTTCGTGTATCTGTGTTTGTTGATCCTTCTTTAAAAATGGTTGAGGGTGCTTCAAAAATTGGAAGCAATCGTATTGAACTCTATACAGAACCTTACGCTTCAAATTATCACAACAACCGCGACAAAGCAGTTGTCTCTTATGTTGAAGCTGCACACGCTGCACATGAACTTGGCCTTGGATTAAATGCCGGACATGATCTCGATCTCGAGAATCTTCGTTTTTTAAAACAGTCTATTCCATTACTGGATGAAGTTTCAATCGGACACGCATTAATTTGCGATGCTCTCTATCTCGGATTAGAGAATTCAATACAGATGTATCTAAGGGAACTTAGTTAAAGTAATAAAAGTATCCCACTGACTACGGATCACTGATTACCCTTTACCTCTAGTGACCTGTGTCTGGCAACCGGTATCCTTCTTTAACCCGCTGCGCTACACGGTTCGAATAAAATTCCTTGTCTTTGGGCGTCCATGTGTCAAGTCCATCAACGTAACGATTAAACATACAAAAAGCTGCCGCAATCAGGACAGTGTCGTGAATTTCAAGATCAGTGGCGCCAAGATTTTTTGCTTTTTCAACTTGATCAGCAGTTACATTTTTACCTCCCCTTTGCACACTCCCCGCGATAACAAGCAATGCTTTTAATTTATCTGAGATGGCCGTTGATTGAAAATCTTTTTTTACTTCATCGATGAGACTCAAATCACATTGAAGATAATGTTGCGCCAACGCTCCATGAGCATTCTCGCAAAAGAAGCAATCATTCAGTGATGAAACGTACGTACCAATCAATTCCCTTTCGCCCATGGATAAAGAGTTAGCTCCTTTCATTAGTATCTCCGTAAACTCGCTGAGAGGTTTAGTTGTCTCCGGGCGGAGTGTGAGAGGGCCGATGATTCCTGGGAGATTGGGTGGTAGGTTGATGTGAGCCATGGGGAAAGTTGAAAGTTAGATTATTCTAAGTTAGGAGATTATGTTTCCTGTTGGCCGTTGTTTGACGTGACGAAGAGCGAGGAACTAACAACCACCAACGATTAACTATTTCGGTAAAACATATCCCTTTTCGCCCAGGCGTTTACCCATTTTTCGTAAGCCTTTGGGTCAGTCGGTGTAAAACTTGCCAGGCCATCCACATAGCGGTTGAACATACAAAACGTTGCTGCGATGAGAACCGTGTCGTGAATTTCCCGATCGGTCGCACCATGTTTGCGGGCGTCAGCTACATCATTTTCATTTACTGACTTTCCGCTGATCTGCACTTTGCCTGCAATGTTTAATAATGATTTCAATTTATCACTGATCTCAGCGGATTGATAATCTTCCAATACAATATCCACGACCTGTTTTCTATCCTGAAATAAATATCGGGATGCTGCCGCATGACTGCTCATACAAAACATGCATTCGTTTCGCGAAGAAACATATGCCGCGATCAATTCACGCTCTGCTTCTGAAAGAGTAGAGTCTCCACCACGCAGTAACACTTGTGCCAATTCATATAATGGCTTGCCACTCTCGGGGCGAAACATCACGAGGCTTCTAATGCCGGGAACTCCTTCGGGTACTTGAATGTGAGCCATAAGTTGGTATAGGAGATAGTTGGTAAAGGGTGAACGTGGTCAGTAATCCGGTAATCAGTAATCAGTTTGACATTTATGAATTACGAAGTTATAGAGATAGTGGTTTTATTAATACGATTTATCGATATTATTTTGAAACTGTCTCTTTTGAGAAAAAGGTGGCAACCAACCCAATTATGAATATTAATGAGAAGGTAAAGATTGCATTGCCATATCCACCAAGAATGATAACCAATGCTCCCACGAAGAAGACGACCGTTGCCGTTACAAATCTTCCGATATTAAAACAAAAGCCGGTCGCTGTCGCGCGAATTGAAGGTGGAAATAACTCAGGAATGTAGGCTGACAAAATTCCCTGGCTTGCACCAAAAAATAGCGCAAGAAAGGCGATCTCGACATAAATAATATTCGAAAAGGTCGTATTGACTTTAAACAGCAAAAATGACATCGTAAAACAAACGACGAAACAAAGCATCATCGCTTTGCGATTACCAATTGCATTGGCAAGCCATCCAGAAGAAAATCCTCCGATTAATCCACCCATTCCTAACACCATCATAGATAAGCCACGTTCCTGTTGTCCATTTCCATCTGTTGTTGAAAGCAATGTCTGC
>JANYDR010000373.1 GCA_025363495.1 Cyclobacteriaceae bacterium
TTTTTGTAAGAAACAATGGCTTACTAACAGTTAATAGGATGATCCGCAAAAAGAAAACACCCAAAGAATCCTTCGTTAGCATGACCGAACTCGTGCTTCCCAATGACACCAATACGCTTAATAATCTTATGGGTGGTCGGCTTATGCACTGGATGGATGTAGTGTCGGCTATTTCGGGGCAAAAACATTGCAATAGCATTGTCGTTACCGCTTCAGTTGATAACATATCTTTTCGAAACCCCATTCAGTTGGGAAATGTCGTCACACTAAAAGCAAAAGTAACGCGTGCTTTCAATTCATCTGTTGAGATTCGTATCGACGTAGATGCCGAAAATATTCCAGAAGGAAAGAAAGTAGCAAGCAATTCAGCTTTTTTTACTTTTGTTGCTGTCGATAAGCAAGGAAATCCAGTTGAGGTACCTGAAGTACAACCAGAAACAGAAGAGGAAAAAGCGATGTATGATGGAGCTTTGAGAAGAAGACAATTACGTCTGATTCTTTCCGGAAGAATGAAGCCACACGAGGCTCACGAATTACGATCTTTGTTTGACATAAAAATGTGATGGAACAAACATCTTCCTTTAAAACTATTTATGGTGAAGAGGTTTACTCCATTCCCTTGCCCGTTACCGTAATTATTGGAATTCCGTGGAGTGATATAAAGGAAGATCAGCGACAGCTATTATCTAAAATTCTTCTTGCCATTAAACAATCATTGGAATCTGTCAGGATACTTGTCATACCTCAATTTGACTTATCATCCTACAAAGAGAAACCCTCCAGAATACTCGCATTCGTTGCACCGCCAAAAGGACTCGCTTCATATGAAGTGGTCCAAACCGGGGATACATCAGTAATCTTTTCTGAGGCATTAGATGCCCTAATCACCGACGATGCATCAAAAAGAAAACTTTGGGCTGCGTTGAAGTTGATGTTCTAAAGGTTCTAGGTTCTGGGGTCTGGGTTCTAAGTTCCTGGTTCTGATTCCCTGCAATTGTCATAGATGAGTCAACCGAGAACAGAGAACCTAGAACTTAGAACCTTCAGTTTGTGCAATAAAAAACACCTCTACCATTGTTGAATTCCCCTAAAAAGAGTGGTTTTTGGTAATATTTTGGCTTCTTCTATCTTTGCGGGACTTTTTTAATGCCTTGTTATTGCACTGCATTAACTATTACTAACCTGATCAAAAAAACTGTATGCAAACACTACTGTATTCTCTGCCCGTATTTGGACTTCTGGGGCTCCTTTATGTTGTATGGAAAAGCGCATGGGTCGCCGCACAAGATGCCGGCACTGACAAAATGAAAAAGATTGCTGGTCACATTGCAGAAGGCGCAATGGCATTCCTGAAAGCAGAGTATAAAGTGCTTGCAATTTTCGTAGTATGTGTTGCTACCCTCCTGGCGGTTACAGCCAATAGTCAAACATCTTCTCCCCTTGTTGGACTTTCTTTTGTGTTAGGTGCCTTTAGTTCAGCATTGGCTGGATATATCGGTATGCGTGTAGCAACAAAGGCAAACGTAAGAACTACACACGCCGCACGTACAAGTCTGGGAAAAGCACTTGAACTTGCCTTCACCGGAGGATCAGTAATGGGTATGGGTGTTGTTGGAATTGGAGTGCTTGGATTAAGCACCCTCTTCATTATTTATTCCCAGATATTCGGTGTTGATACGCAGGCTGGGTTGAATCAGGTCATTACTGTTATAACAGGATTTTCATTTGGAGCTTCTTCTATTGCTCTATTTGCACGCGTAGGTGGCGGTATTTATACAAAAGCTGCTGACGTTGGCGCTGACCTTGTTGGAAAAGTAGAAGCAGGTATTCCCGAAGATCACCCGCTGAACCCTGCAACTATTGCGGACAACGTCGGTGATAACGTAGGTGATGTAGCCGGTATGGGTGCTGACTTGTTTGAGTCATATGTAGGATCTATTGTTGGTACGATGGTATTAGGTGCTGCGTTTATGGTGCCCGGCTTTATAGATAATTTCGAAGGATTGTCGGCTGTATTGTTGCCATTGGCACTCGCGGCTGTTGGTATCGTAATGTCATTCCTCGGAACATTCTTTGTAAAAGTAAAAGAAGGTGGAGATCCTCAAAAAGCTCTTAACACAGGTGAAATTGTTTCTTCTGTAGTTATGATCGCAGCATCATGGTTCATTATTAAATGGATGTTGCCTGCAGAATGGTGGTTCAAAGACCCACTCTATGCATGGTCCGATCCTGAAAAAGGAAATCTTTATACTTCCACTGGAATATTTGTCGCAACTGTAATTGGTCTGGTTGCAGGTGTGGTCATAGGCTTGATTACTGAATATTATACTGGTATGGGAAAGAAACCGGTATTGTCCATTGTGCGTCAATCGTCAACCGGAGCAGCAACCAATATTATTGCCGGTCTTGGAGTTGGTATGATGTCAACGATGTGGCCAATTCTTGTAATTGCTGTATCAATCATTGGAGCATTCGAATTTGGTGGTCTTTATGGAATTGCGATCGCCGCTGTAGGCATGCTTTCAAATCTTGGAATTCAATTGGCCGTTGATGCTTACGGACCGATCTCTGATAACGCAGGTGGCATTGCTGAAATGTCAGAGCTTCCAAAAGAAGTTCGTTCACGTACCGATAAATTAGATGCCGTTGGAAATACCACTGCTGCTATCGGAAAAGGTTTTGCTATTGCTTCGGCCGCATTGACTGCCCTTGCTCTATTTGGTGCGTTCATGACCACTGCCAAGATCAGCACCATTGACGTATCGAAGGCAAACGTAATGGCAGGATTATTTATCGGAGGCATGTTGCCATTCGTATTTTCAGCTCTTGCGATGAATGCAGTAGGTCGCGCAGCAATGGCGATGATCGAAGAAGTGAGAAGACAGTTCACCACTATCCCGGCTCTAAAAGCTGCGCTTGATTTGATGAGAAAGCATGGTGATAAGCCTGTTGAAGAATGGTCATCAGAAGATCAAAAAACTTTCCATGATGCAGATGGTTCAGCCGAGTATGGAAAATGTGTTGAGATATCTACTAAGGCTGCATTAAGAGAAATGGTTATACCTGGAGTCATGGCTGTTGTTGTTCCTGTTGTGATAGCCTTCCTTCCCTTCTTTGGAGTAGAGGCTCTCGGAGGCATGCTGGCTGGTGTAACGGTATCTGGTGTATTGATGGCGATCTTCCAATCCAATGCCGGTGGTGCATGGGATAATGCGAAGAAGAGCTTTGAAGAAGGTGTTGAGATAAACGGAAAGATGTACTATAAAAAATCCGACCCTCACAAAGCAGCTGTTGTTGGTGATACTGTAGGTGATCCATTTAAAGATACCTCCGGTCCTTCCCTTAATATCTTGCTGAAATTAATGTCCGTAGTTGCACTTGTAATTGCCCCTCTTTTGGTGCCAGACGAGCCTGCCACTGCAAAGAAGGAAAAGATCAAGACACCTGTTGAAGTGGTTACAACTACTCCTGCCGTTGGAGCAATAGCTCCTGGTAAATAATCAATACCGAAGGCATAGATTTTGGATAAGAGTCACGAACATTCGTGACTCTTTTTTTATTACATTCGAAGAAAGTGACTTGCTATGCGATTTCGTCTTTTGCTTATCCTCGTTTTGATTGGAAATCTCGCCAATGCTCAAAGTATTTTGGGCAAATGGAAGTCCATTGATGACAACACAGGCGAACCCCGATCGATTGTGGAAATCGTGGAAAATGACGGTAAGGTCTATGGTAAAATCGTGAAGCTGTTCCCAAAGCCAACGGAAGATCCGGATCCAGTATGTGACAAATGTGACCCCTCCGACGCTCGTTTTAAAAAGAAGGTTATTGGAATGGAAATTATCAGGGGCATGAAACAAGATGGCTCTGAATACTCCGGCGGAGATATTCTGGACCCCGAAAACGGGAAAATTTACAGGTCCAAAATCTGGATTGAAGGGAAAGATTTAAAAGTAAGAGGTTACTGGGGACCGTTCTACCGTACTCAGACATGGCTGCGGGCTGACTAACCGGTTAACGGAGAATATCGACATTTATCTGATGCATCATTCACTCAACTTAAAATAGGGTTACCACAGTGGCGTACCGCGTATTCAAAACAGGCCTTGAAATGAATGAAAAGGATCTATTTGAAAGGATCCAGAAAGGTGATGAAAAGGCCCTGGAGTTCATTTACAAGAAGTATTACCGGATGATGACAAAGTTGGTCATCACTAACAGTGGCACTGAAGAGGAAGCCCGGGACGTCTACCAAGACGCACTCGTGGTATTCTGGCAAAAGGCACGGAGCGGAAACCTGGTGCTCACATCAAAAATGAGTACTTACATCTACAGCATTTGTCAAAATCTGTGGAGAAAGGAACTGGACCGGAAAAAGAGACTGTCAAGTGAGGAAAAAGACTCATCAGAGTCAATGGATCTTGATAGTCCGGAGAGGGAGAAGATCATAGCCAAATGCCTGGACCAATTAGGTGAAACTTGCCGTAAGGTTTTGATGTTCTATTACTTTGACGAGATGTCTATGCAGGAAATAGCTGAAAAGCTTGGGTTTGCCAACACCGACACCGCCAAAACGAAAAAATATAAGTGTAAACAAAAACTCGATGAATTAGTGAAGTCACAATATTCCGAGAAAGACTTTTTAGATTAAGAAGATGAGCAATTTTGAATTAATAGACGATTACCTCGCCAACCGGCTCAAGGAGCCCGAAAGGAAAGCGTTTGAAAAACAGCTTGAAGGGGATCCTTCCCTAAAACAAGATGTCGAATTTCAGCGCCAGGTGGTTGATGGCGTTCGCCAGGCAAGGGCCATGGAATTAAAAAATATGTTGAATAATGTTCCCGTAGGCGGAGGTGCATGGAGCGGCGTGAAACTTGCTGCTGCTGTAGTTTCCGCCGGACTGGTGGCTACGATACTTTACTTTTATCTTAAGGATGATTCAGGCAATGCAATATCCAACGTTTCTCCCCAAACCGAAGAAATTTCTGAATTGCCTGACGCAACCAAAGTAGAATTACCAACCCCTTCCGTCATAGAAGAGAAGGACTCAGCAAAAATCAGTGAACCTATAAAAGAAGAACAACAACAAAAACCAGCGTCAACAAAGAAAGATAAGATCGCAACCCCGGTACGTAAACCTGATATTCAGGTGGTAGATCCATCCGATGAACTTACGGAATCCGATGGTTCCAGGAATTCATCCACTTCTAATCGTGGTGAGATATCCCCTTCCAAAATGGAGGTGGTAACGGGTATTGCTGATAAGAAACATAACTTCCACTATCAGTTTTCACAAGGTAAGCTGATGTTGTACGGACCTTTCGATAAGAGTCTGTATGAAATTCTGGAAATCCATGGTGAAGGTCACGCAGTATTCCTGTTCTATAAGGAGAACTACTATCTCCTGAATGAAGACCAGTCAGCAATTACGGCCCTCCAACCTATTCGGGACGGGCAGCTACTGAAAAAACTCAAAGAGTATCGATCTCAATAGATATAAAAAACCCGACCTGTAAAGTCGGGTTTTTTTATTGTACCGATTACCGATTACGCCTCACGTCCCATTCCCACATTTCCACTATCTTTACTCTCCAATGGCAGGAGAATTCAAAGTCAAGAAGAAGAAACTGGGTAGCTATCCTTTTTTCAGCGTGGTGTTCAGCATCACACTGGCCTTGTTTGTAGTTGGCATGTTTGGAATCCTGGTGATCTATGCCGACACCCTCTCAAACCTTGTTAAAGAGAACGTAAAAATTAAAGTTTTCCTGAAGAATCAACTGGAAGAAGAAAATATCAAAGCCATTGAAAAACAATTAGCTTCTTCAGATTTCATTCTAAAAAATCCCTCGAAGAAAACATTAGTATTTGTCTCGAAAGAGCAGGCCGCAAAAGATTTCATTAAGGATACTGGAGAAGATTTTAACTTCCTTGGAGAAAATCCATTACGAAATGCTTTCCTGGTAAACCTTGACACTGCCTTTCAAAACAAGAAAGCATTAGCCGATATTAAAACAAGAGTAGAAAAAATCAACGGTGTATTTCAGGTGCATTATGAGGCTAACCTTATTGAATCCATGAATAAGAATATTGCCCAAATAGGACTCATTTTGATTGGACTTGCCTCTATCTTATTAATTGTTGTTGTTCTTCTTATCAACAGCACGTTACGACTCGCACTTTTTTCGCAACGCTTTCTTATTCGCAGCATGCAATTGGTTGGCGCTACCAGAGCCTTTATCCAATGGCCATTTATTTTCAGAGCTGTGCTACATGGCGCCCTGGCTGGAATCATCTCCTGTGGCCTTCTCTGGGGGGTAATTCAATTGGGGAATCGCAAAATTGAAGAGCTTAAACTGATAGAAGACCAGGATCGAATTCTGATATTGCTTGCCAGTCTGCTTGCAATGGGTATTTTTGTGGCCGTAATCAGTACCTGGCGGGCAGTACACAAATACCTAAAGCTCTCATTAGACGAATTATATTAATATGAATAAATTACCCTTCGGAAAGAAAAATTATCAACTCATGGTAACCGGCCTTGTGGTTTTGGTGCTCGGCTTTACAATTATGAGTCTTGATAATCAACCTCATGGCTTTGGCTTCCTTGGCCTTACCCTCGGACCTATCATTGTTGTAGGAGGCTTTATTGTCGAACTTTTTGCTATTCTGCACAAGCCATCAGAATCCGAGAACTAAGCTTGCATGTCTATCATTCAGGCGATTGTACTGGCGATCATTGAGGGTCTGACAGAATTTCTACCGGTATCTTCAACCGGACATATGATCATCGGTTCAGCCCTGATGGGTATCTCTTCCAATTCATTTGCTAAAACATTCACAGTTGCTATTCAGTTAGGCGCTATTGCTTCAGTAGTGGTGCTCTATTGGAAAAAATTCTTTCAGACCTGGAAATTTTATTTCGTACTGATAGTTGGTTTCATTCCAGCAGCAATAGCAGGTCTGTTATTCAATGATAAGATCGATGCGCTACTCGAGCGTGTTGACGTAGTCGGCTGGATGCTTATCGCCGGAGGCATTGTGCTATTGTTCATTGATTCATTTTTCACCAAACAAGCTGATGGTAAAACTGA
>JANYDR010000375.1 GCA_025363495.1 Cyclobacteriaceae bacterium
CGCAAAAGAACTATTGGGTGCGGACCTTGTCATCAGCAGCAACAAGAAATTTGAAAAGGAAATTTTAAGTACTCTCGATACAGCGCGGTTGACAAGTGCCGGAGATGCAGAGATGGCATCCATGGTGATGTTCATGAACACACATCAATCGCGCTTGGTAAAGCTGACTGCCTTGTATGGCGACTTTCCTTTTTATGGGACACTGGAGACACAGCCCGCCAACGCATATTCATTAATGAAGAAGGGCAGGTTTGCAATGATGGATGAATCCCTGGCCCGTCAATTCGAGATCAGTTCTGAAGACTCCATAAAAGTTGGGAATACTATTTTTAAAGTAGCAGGCGTTGTTACCAAGATTCCCGGGGGAGGTGCACTGACTGCTACGCTGGCACCGTCTGTTTACATTTCCATGCAGGACCTGGATTCAACGGGGCTTGTTCAATTTGGTAGCCGTGTCAGCTATCGGTTATTCGTAAAAACACATAACAACGGAGAGACTGAAAAGACAATTACCACAATTAAGCCGATCGTTAAGAAACTCGGATATTCCTACGAGACAGTGGAACGTCGTAAGGAAGGTTTGGGAAGAGGATTTCGTTCTGTGTATCAGTTTTTTTCACTGCTGGCATTTATTGCACTGATATTAGGATGCATTGGTGTGGCGAGCTCCGTCCATATCTATGCACGTGAGAAAAGAGATGAAGTAGCAGTACTTCGATGTATCGGTTCTTCAGGATGGCAGGCATTCAATATTTACTTCATCCAGATATTTTTCCTGGGCCTGTTGGGAAGTTTATTGGGTGCCGGTTTAGGGGCGGCTATTCAAAAAGTCATTCCTATCATCTTTAAGAATTTTATTCCCGTTGAATTTCCGTTTACTATTTCGTGGGCGGCTGTGGCACAAGGTCTGATTCTTGGAGTATTTGTTTCCGTGTTGTTTGCCATACTGCCTCTGGTAGCGATCAGGTTTGTTCCGCCACTAACTGTTTTGCGGTCGGAGTCTTCTCCAATAAAAGGTTTTTCCAAGATGAGATGGACTGCGATTGCTTTGATCATTCTTTTTCCAATCCTTGCCGCTGCCTACCAAACGCAAAGCTGGCTGACGGGATTGATCTTTGCGGCTGGCCTTGGTGCAGCATTGGGTCTTCTCTCATTGGTGGCGATGGGATTACTGGCATTGGTAAGAAAATTCTTTCCCAAAAAAGCCAGCTTTGTTTTTCGTCACGCACTTTCAAGTCTTTATCGCCCTAATAATCAAACGAGAACATTGATGGTAACTATTGGATTGGGCGGATTTATAGTTGCTACACTTAATATTGTTCAAAACAGTTTATTGGGTCAGGTTGAATTCACTGGTAATAAAAATCAATCCAATACCATTTTGTTTGATATTCAACCTTCGCAAAAGGAGGGAGTTATAAAGCTTATAAAAGATCATCATCTGCCGTTGAATCAGGTTGTGCCGATTGTTACCTGTCGCATCCAGGAATTAAAAGGCAAAACGATACAAGCACTGACCGCCGACACAGTTCATAAAATTCCTGAGTGGGCATTGACAAGAGAATACCGTGTAACCTACCGTGACAGCCTGCACCAATCTGAAACGATGCTAAAAGGAGATATTCAATATTTTAAGCCAAAACAAAAGGATTCTGTTGGAGTAACTATTTCTGAAGGAATGCAGGAATCATTGAATGTAGATGTTGGTGACTCACTCGTATTTGACATTCAGGGAGTGCCGTTGCGGGCGCGGATCAGCGGTATCCGAAAAGTTGAATGGCCTAAAGATCCACCCAATTTTATTTTCGTTTTTCCGAATGGCGTTATTGATAATGCACCGCAAATCTGGGTTGCCACCACGAAAGTGGGAGAGGTGAATGAAGCCAATCGTTTTCAACAAGAGCTTGTGATGGGATTTCCCAATGTATCATTGGTAGACCTGCGACTGATATTAAGTACCGTAGAGAATTTATTTAGTAAGATCAGCGTAGTTATCCGTTTCCTTGCACTCTTTAGTATTATAACAGGGCTTGTAGTACTGGCTGGCGCAGTAGTGAACAGTAAATTTGTTCGCATTAAGGAAAATGTATTGCTGAGAACTATCGGCGCTCGGACACGACAGATCATGCAGATCACTCTTATAGAGTACGCTTATCTTGGTTTGTTCTCGGCCCTTACGGGAATGATTTTGTCGTTGGCAGGAGGGTGGGCGTTGTGTCGGTTCTTCTTTGAAGTAAAGTTGGGTGTGGCGTGGCTGGATCTGATAGTGGTGGGAGCGACTGTAACGTTACTGACCGTTTTTATAGGCTGGTTTAATTCACGTGAGGTGATTTCAACGCCACCGCTTCAGGTATTGAGGAAGGAATCATAATTCGTTGATTCGATGATTCGGTGATTGCGTCATCACCGAATCATCGAATCAACGAATTAGTTAAGCACGCCTTCTGTTTGTAACACCCTCGAAGCCGTTGCCAGATCATTAATCAAATCATCTGCGTCTTCCAGTCCAACTGATAGCCTTAGTAGTCCTTCACTTAATCCAAAATCCGCATGTCTTTCTTTTGGGATAGAAGCGTGTGTCATGGTAACGGGATGTGCTATCAGACTCTTAATGCCTCCAAGACTCTCCGCAAGCTTGAATAACTTGGCAGCTTTGGTGAATTGTTTCACAGCTTCAAGCGTGCCATCTCTCAGGGTGAATGAAACAATCCCCCCGAAATATTTTTGCTGACGAAAAGCAATTTCATGACCTGGATGTGATGTTAATCCTGGATAATAAACATTTTCCACCCAGGGCTGTCCGTTCAGATACCGTGCTACTGCGAATGCATTGCTGGAATGCTGACGATAACGCAATTCAAGAGTCTCTAATCCACGAATTAGCAACCAGCTCTCAAACGGGCTTAATACTGCGCCACAGGCGTTTTGTATGAACAGTATTTCTTCGCCTAGCTCTTTAGTTGATGTTACAACTAGTCCAGAGATCACGTCGCTATGACCGCCAATGTATTTAGTAGCACTGTGTACAACAATGTCTGCACCCAATTCGATTGGTTTTTGACAGACGGGTGATCCAAACGTATTGTCTACACAAAGTAATAGATCGTTGGCTTTCGTAATTTTTGATACGGCCAGGATATCAATAATCTTAAGCGAAGGATTTGTTGGAGTTTCGACCCAAACAAGACGCGTGGCTGGTCGGATGGCTTGTATTATTTCTTCGTCATCCTGGAGATTTACGAAACTTACGTCAACGCCAAATTTTTTGAAGATGGTGGTAAGCAATCTGTAAGTTCCGCCATAGATATCATTTCCGGCAATCACGTGGTCACCGGATTTAAGAAGTTTTAAAACGGCATCAATGGCGGCCATTCCGCTGGCGAAGGCAGCACCCGTTGTTCCTTTTTCATATTGGGCGATGAGATCCTCCAATACTTTTCTGGTGGGATTACCTGATCTCGTGTAATCATATCCCTGATGTACACCCGGGGAGCTATGAACGAAAGTTGTTGTTTGATAGATTGGCACGGAGATAGCGCCTGTTAATTCATCTACGGGAATGCTGTGAATGATTTCTGTGTTGAGTGACATGTTTTTTTTGTTTGGTGTTGTGAAAATTTTTTTGCTTTTCGAACAGCACGTATCAAAAAAGAGCAGAGCTCACAAAAAAGCTCCGCCGAAAAATCGGAAGAGCTCTTTTTACCCCAACTAACTAAGTAAAATCTCTTTCCAACTCATCTTTCCCCGACATGTCGGGGCTGGATTTGGCACCTTGATTATTTAGATCATTCGGTTGCCAAGGCTTCACAGGGCCATTCCCTCTGCCTTTCTTGATAAGTAGTGTTACAAAGAACAATGACACAAAAATAAGAAGAATTTCGAATTTTACAATAAGTCTATAGAATTAGTAGAATTATATTAATCTTTACGGAAACATTACAAACTCCCTTTATGCAACACATTAATGATGAAGCAGAACTCGTGTTGGAAAATCGCGTTATAGATGATTTCAGCGCTAGTGATGATACTTCCAACATCTATTGGCTAAAAGAAGGTGCAAACTACTTTGGCAAGGATTTATCGAATCACATTATTTATCCTGGTGACGATGGGGCTTTATTCGCGGGTATCTTATTTCTGAAAAATGATCAGGTACTCCTTCGGGTCGCAGCGGGCCAAAGAATTCTGCACAACAGGAAGCCTGTGGACAACATTTTTATTTTCGCGGAGAACACTTCGCTTGAATTGGAATACGGTGCCTCCCGGTTTAGAATCGTACGTGTTAAAAACCTATACGGACTTTTGGTGATTGAATGAAAACAGACCCTTAATTGATTAGTTTTATTATTGTAATCCTTATTAACAGTATTAATATGAATAGACTCCTTGTGTTAATTGCCGCCATTATTATTGTGGCTTGTTCCGCCCGGAATGAGAATTCTTTAAAGAGTGGAAAGTGGCGTGGAGAGTTTGAGATAGCAGGTGAGAAGATACCAATCCTTTTTGAAGTAGCGGCAGATTCAGCTGGCTCAGCTAAGGTTTATTTTATTAACGACAAAGAGCGCGCACTTTATAAAGCGGTACATCAGGGAAACGATTCTATATTAATTTCTTTGGATGATTTTGATAGTAAACTCATTGTATTTTCATCAGGATCAACGCTCAATGGTTTTTACAGAAGGGATAATTCAAAAGGTAAGGGAATACCTTTTCACGCAGACTTTAACAAAACCAATCGATTTGAACCAAGCTCTAAAACTCCCTCTGCAAATCTTTCGGGGACCTGGGATGTTGAAATAAGTTCTGAAGGCAAGCCAACCAATAAAACCGTAGGACTCTTTGATCAAAAGGATGGCAAGCTTACAGGAACCATTATGACGATCACAGGTGATTATCGTTTTTTCGAGGGGCAATTGGATGGCGATACCTTTTATTTGTCGGCCTTTAGCGGATCATCTCCAAAGCTTATTAAGGGAAGAATAGTAGACCCGTCGAACTTCGAAGCAGAGCTAATAAATCCGGGAGGTAAAGTGAAGCTTGTCGGTAAAAGAAATGATAAAGCAGCTTTACCTGACCCGTATTCACTCACCTATTTAAAAAATTCAGAAGAGAAATTTGACTTCTCTTTTCCAGATCCGGATGGAAAATCAACTTCCCTGCATGATGAAAAATATAAGGGTAAAGTAATTCTGGTTACCATTACCGGAAGCTGGTGTCCTAACTGCATGGATGAAGCTGAATTCCTGGCTCCCTGGTACAAAGAAAACAAGGGCAGGGGAGTAGAGATCATTAGTCTTTCATTCGAACGAAAAGATGATCTCGCCTTTGCGAAAGGTAAAATTGAGCGATTCAAGAAGAAATACGGAATTACATATGATGTTCTTTTTGCCGGTGCTGCTGACAAGAATGCTTCACAGAAACTTCCTCAAATCAATGCAATAGTATCATATCCAACAAGCTTTCTTATTGACAGGAAAGGCAACGTGAGAAAAATTTATACTGGCTTTACGGGGCCGGCTACCGGTAAATACTATGATCAGTATGTAGAAGGATTTAAGAAGGAAGTGGATGAGTTGTTACTGGAATCTATATAAATCATTGTGGAAATAAATTATGTGGCTTTTGCAATACCTGCCTTTTTTGTCTTTCTCGGACTGGAATATGCTGTTGCCAAAAGAAAGGGAAAGCCTGAATTATTCACCTATGAGAATTCAATCGCCAATATCTCTGTAGGAATTGGTGAACGTTTATTGAATCTTCTCATAACAGGAAGTTTTTACAGCTTGTTTTATTACCTGTATAGTCACTTTGCCATTTTTAAGATTCCCGATCACTGGATTATCTGGATAATTCTACTATTTGCTACTGATCTGGTCTGGTACTGGTATCACCGCCTTGGTCATGAGATAAATTTATTCTGGGGTGCTCATATTGTTCATCATCAGAGCGAGGAGTTTAACTACACTGTTTCAGCCCGTATTACTACTATTCAGGCCGTTGTACGTAACCTGTTTTGGTGTGTACTGCCTTTGGCGGGATTTCACCCCTTCATGATTATCACCATCCTTGTTGTACATGGGACCTATTCGTTCTTTACTCATACTCAGCTCATTGGTAAACTTGGGTGGCTGGAATATATTCTGATCACACCCTCACATCATGGAGTTCATCATGCTTCCAATGAGAAATACCTGAATAAGAATTACGGTGATATTTTTATTTTTTGGGATAAACTATTTGGTA
>JANYDR010000395.1 GCA_025363495.1 Cyclobacteriaceae bacterium
GAGGAATTGGCTGATATAGCCGCTAAACTCCGTAACGCACTCTGATGATAGAAGTAGTAAGACCTACTCTATTGCTGAACGAGGCAATATGCAAAGCGAATATCCATCGCATTGCTGAAAAGGCGAGAAAGCAAAAGGTGAGGTTTCGCCCGCATTTCAAGACACATCAATCACACGAAGTTGGTAAGTGGTTTAGGGCTGAAGGCGCTACGGCTTGCACAGTTTCGTCCATTAAGATGGCTTCTTATTTTGCTGAAGATGGCTGGAAAGACATTACAGTAGCTTTTCCATTGAACGCCCTTGAGATAAAGGAAATCAACCGGCTTACTTCAGTATGCACACTTAATCTTCTTCTGGAATCAGCAGAAGCAGTGAAGCAGTTAAGCAAGCACCTGACTAATTCGCTTCAGTGTTTTATTGAAATTGATCCCGGTTATCATCGCACCGGACTTAATCCAACTGATTTTTCAGGAATTGATAAAATTCTGGAAGCCGTTGCCGATAATCACTTATTGACCTTTAAAGGATTTTTATGTCATGCAGGACAGAGTTATGCAGTGCGTTCTGTTCCTGATATTCTAAAGGTTCATACAGCATCTATGTCCTTAATGAAGAGTCTCGGTGATCATTATAAAAATGGTTATCCTAATCTCGTCTTATCAATCGGTGATACTCCAACATGTTCTGTGGCGGAAGATTTTGATGGAATAGATGAAATCCGGCCGGGTAATCTCGTGTTCTATGATCTCCAGCAGGTAATTATTGGATCGTGTACCCGAGAGCAAATCGCAATAGCTATGGCCTGTCCCATGGTAGCTTTTAATGAAGAAAGGCAGGAGGTTTTTGTTCATGGAGGAGGTGTTCATTTCTCCAAAGATTTTCTGAAAAAGGAAGATGGAACTATCTATTACGGCGAAGTGGTAAAACTCAATTCAAACCGCTGGGAACTTCCATCAACTTCGATGTATGTTAAATCACTTTCTCAGGAGCACGGAGTGATTCATGCTTCTGTTGAGGAAATGAGACAACTTAAGATCGGGGATGTTATTGGTGTTTTGCCAGTGCATGCATGTCTAACGGCGGCTGCTATTGGGGGGTATACAACGTTGAGTGGGAGAGTGATTGAGATGATGGGGAAAGTGTAATATCTTTTTTTGAAACCTGGTATTTCGACGTTCGACATTGGGCGTTCTGCTATCGACATTGTTGGGTTCTCTTCAAAAAAGATAAAAATTTAAATGTCGAACACCGAACGCTGAATGTCCAATATCGAAGTTGGACGCGGTTACTATCTCAGAGTAATTTTATATCCACATTCAATGGATATCGCATCAGATAGTCCAGTGCATCCTGAAAGTTGATAGAAAGTCGTATCTACTCACTTTTTAGACTCTTTACCGGATTGGTATTGGCTGCTTTCAGTGTTTGATAGCAAATGCTGGCAAATGCTGTCAATACTACCATTATTCCAGCCACTACAAATAGCCACCAGGAAATGTTGATCCGATAGGCAAAACCTTCCAGCCATCTGTTCATCGAAAACAATGAAACGGGAATGGCGATGATCACTGCGATCATAATTAATACAAGAAAATCTTTTGATAGTAATCCAAGAATTTCAGCCACGGATGCGCCGAGCACTTTACGGATCCCGATTTCTTTTGTGCGCTGCGCGGTACTAAACGCCGACAGACCGACCAGCCCCAAGCACGACAACACAATTGCCAAGGCAGCAAAACTTAGAAACAGATTACCAAATCTTGCTTCTGACACATACTGAGAATCATAAGCATCGTCGGCAAAAAAGTAGGTCATCGGTATTCCACCGGCTATCTGATTCCATTTTCTTTCAACGTTATCAACTACGGCTGCCAGATTTTCATCCGATACAGTCAATGAAAGAAAAGTTGCCAAATCCCCCATCTGAAAAGTCAACGGCTGAACTTTTTCACGAAAAGATTGAAAATGAAAATCACGCGCAACGCCAATGATAATACCATTTCTTCCCCATTGAATGAACTTCTTTCCTATCACATCTTCAGCACTAAGGTACCCCTGCGATTTCACTGCCGCTTCAT
>JANYDR010000416.1 GCA_025363495.1 Cyclobacteriaceae bacterium
CTCTTACGAATACGGGTTTTGTTTCTGTATCAAAACCTATTGTGTGATGTTTCCTTATTTCATCAAAGGCTTCAGTAAGTTGATCCGGGTCAGATAGAATTACAACCTTACCTTCAAAGGCTCCCAATGGAAGAAGATTGATCTCCTCATTGGTGATCGTTGTATTTTCGTTAGACTGGCTTGTCATCACTAAACCTCCGTATCTTATAATTCAGGTAAGCTTGTAGCACCGTCATGAGCGGACTTATAATACAGAAGAAACAATACGGCGCATAAACGATGGTTGCCACACCCAATACATTTGCCTGCGTGGCGCCACAGGTGTTCCATGGAATGAGCACTGATGTTACCGTACCTGCATCCTCAAGCGTTCGGCTTAATAATTCGGGTTTGTATCCCCGTTCGCGATACGTACTTGCATACATGCGACCCGGAATAGCGATCGCCATATATTGATCGGAGGCAGTAAAATTAAAGAAGACGCACGTAGCAGCAGTGCTTGCAACCAAAGAACCAGTGCTATGAGCAAAGCGAATGATCTCATCTGCTATCCTATTCAATAAACCTGAAGACTCCATAACACCTCCAAAGATCATCGCACAAAGAATCAGCCAAATGGTGTTCAGCATGCCGCTCATTCCGCGGGCCGTAAGCAGATCTGAAATCATTTTATTATCAGTCTGTATGTTAATAGTAGTTGTCATTGCTTTCATGACCGCAACGAAAGCCGACTTGATTCCGTTTCCGGAACCCCCGGAAATTTGATCTATGATTTGAGGTTGAAATATAATTGCACAGAGACCACCCAATAACGCCCCTACCATAAGAGCCGGCAATGCAGGGACTTTTTTTACAATCATGAAGATCACGAGTGCCGGAACAACAAAAAGTAAAGGATTAAGATTGAATTTGCTTTCTATGGCAGACAAAACAGCGCCAGTATCTGTAGCGGTAACCGGCGTATCAAGCGTAAACCCCCAAATAAAAAATATTGTAAGCGTAATGGCCAGTGTCGGCACAGTGGTATAAATCATGTATTTCACATGTGTGAATAGATCAGTGCCAGCCATGGCAGGAGCGAGGTTGGTAGTATCACTCAGTGGTGACATCTTATCACCAAAGTAAGCTCCGGAGATAATGGCTCCTGCAATAACCCCTTCACTAATATCCATTGCTTTGCCGATGCCAAGAAGCGCAATTCCTACTGTTGCCACTGTCGACCAGCTTGATCCTGTTGCCAGGGATACGATACAGCAAACGATACAGGCCGCAAAAAGAAAAATGGTGGGGTTAAGAATTTTTAATCCGTAATAAATCATGGCAGGTACAATTCCACTTAATAACCACGTTCCCGAAAGAGAGCCGATGACCAGTAAAATAAGCATAGCACCCATGGCAGAACTGATACTTTTTACGATACTGAACTCTATCTCATCCCAGCCATACCCCAGCCGGTATGAAATAATCCCTGCGATCCCGGCTGCCAGTAAAAGTGCGATTTGGTTGGCTCCATTGATTGCGTCGTTGCCGAGCACGATCACGTTGATAGTGAGGAGCGAGATTAGAATTACAATAGGAATGAATGCGTGAAGTAATGTCGGTCGCTTCTTCTCTTGTGCCATTCAAAAAAATTTATCGGACAAGATAAGTCATTTCATATATACTCCAAGGGGCCAACGTTCTATGTGCTGGGTTTTGAGTTCTATGTTCTGGTTCTCGGTTTAATTTAGAAGGATTAGTATTATTTAGATGTTTGCTTTATTCGCTCCTTATTAACGCCTATTTTTATCTAACTTCAACACTCAAAACGTAGAACCCAGAACTTCGCACCATGGACTCCTCCGCAATCGTAGAAAAGGCCAAGCACTCCTCCTTCTGGCGATGGGTACTTACCCAGTCGCTTTACAGGATGATTCCTTTTAATAGTCCTCACAAATTTCAATTGATTGAAATTGGTGACAATTCGCTGAAAGCATTGATCCCTTACAGGCGCAGCAACTTTAATCACATAAAAGGTCTTCATGCCTGCGCGCTGGCAACCATATCTGAATTTGCGACAGGCTTTTTGTTATTGTCCCGCCTGGACCAAAAAAAGTATCGCATTATAATGCAGCGAATAGAAATGGATTATCACTATCAGGGTAAAATGGATGCTTTCGCCGAATTCAGTTTTACAAATGAATGGTTGCAGAATGAAATCATTTTACCGTTGCAATCACAGGAGTCTGTTGTCGTGCCGTGTATAATTAAGATTCACGATGCGAAAGGAAATCACCTGACCACCGGAAAGGTCTTCTGGCAATTCAAAGACTGGACAAAAGTCAGGACTAAGGCTTGATGAGAATTTTTGTAGTTTTATAGTAGAACATAATCAAAAATGACCTTCTTAGTCAATCGCGAATTGAAAATGGATAATGGGAAATTGAAACTCTGAACTTGAAAGACATGAGAAAAATTGATCAACTCCTTTCGGAATACGGTGAAAGTCACCAAAACGAAACCAACAAAGCTATTCATTGGATATGTGTTCCATTGATTTTCTTTAGCGTGATTGGATTAATAGCTTCAATTCCTTCGGGACCTGTTCAGTCATTTTTGGGTGAGGGAAACCCATATGCGAACTGGGCAACGATTGTGCTAATCCTAGCTATAGCATACTATGTTACATTATCTATTCCATTAACAATTGGAATGGTTCTTTTTGCCTTACTGTGTTTATATGTCGCGCGTTTAATTTCTTCAACAAGCATTCCTCTCTGGGCAGCCAGCCTTATTATTTTTGTTTTTGCATGGATTGGTCAGTTTTATGGTCACAAGGTGGAGGGTAAGAAGCCATCATTTTTAAAGGACCTACAGTTCCTGATGATAGGTCCTGCTTGGTTGATGCATTTTATTTACAAGAAGCTTGGAATTCCTTACTAATTGGAAGCGGGTTACAGCGTAGAGACGTTCGTTCCTTCTGGATTCACACCGGCGTACGATTCTTTTATATTTAACGATCCTGATCATTTGCACCTGCAGGCAGATGAATGGGTTCATATTTATTTATTGAAAAGGGTAAGCGAGAAAATAATGGCTACCGTTTCATTCCATATTCAAAACAATAAAGCTTATACACCCTTTCGTGCACCCTTTGGCTCTTTTCGTTTTTCTGAAAAGGTCTCTTCATTGGCACTTTATCAATTTATTCAGGAGTGTGAAAAGTGTCTTATTAATAGGAAAGTGAATTCAGTATTGCTAAAAGAGCCTCCGATATTTTACCGTAACAACAGTGAATTACTGCATACGATTTTATTTAATCAGGGATATACGGTAGATCGGGCGGAGACAAGCTGTGGCATAGATGTAGATCACATTGGCTTTGAAGAAAAGATATCCTCCGGGGAAAAGGGAAGACTTAAGCAATTGAAAACAAAAGGACTGCTCTTCAAAAAATTGCCCCTGAGTGAGCTTGAAAATGTTTACAATTTTATTTTAAAATGCCGAACGCAACGTGGTCAGACGCTCAGCATGACATATCAGGAATTGGAAGCAACGATAGATTTATTTAAAGATTCCTTCCTTTTGGCGGGTGTCTATTCACAAAAGGAATTGGCAGCGGCAGCCATATCTATTCGTATAAATTCTGAAATACTCTACAATTTTTATTTGGGCCACCTTAAAAAATTTGATTCCCTTAGTCCGGTGATTTTATTGATCAGTGGATTATATAAATTCTGTGTAGTTAACAAGATTAACTTATTGGATCTTGGTACTTCGGCTTTGGATGGTCAACCCAATTTCAGTCTTCTGGATTTCAAATTGCGCCTGGGGGCAAGACCTTCTATGAAACTTACGTTTGAGAAAAAATTATTGTGAGCACTCCACTTGTTTCGGTTATTTGTCTCAGCTATAATCATGAGCAATTTGTGGAGGAGGCAATACGGTCCATTCAGCATCAGACGTATGCAAACATTGAACTCATAATTGTTGACGATCACAGCACAGATAAGTGCGTTGAAGTAATTCAAAAAATCCTTCCTGAGCTTTCCAATTCCAGGTTTATATCATTGTCAGCTAATGTTGGAAATTGTAAAGCGTTCAACAGGGCACTTGAATATGTAAAAGGTGATTTTGTAATAGACCTCGCGGCTGATGATGCATTAATGCCTAATAGAATAGAAAAAGGAATTGAAGCTTTCCGGGACGGTAGCGAAAGGGTAGGAGTGAATTTTAGTGATGCAATACTGATTGATAAAAAAGGAGATTCGATAGGCCTTCACTCTGATAGATTTCCTCACGCAACAATCCCTCAGGGAAATATTTATACCCACCTTCTTCACCGTTATTTTATCAACAGTCCTACGATGATGATTAAAAAAAAAGTTCTTGATGAGCTTGGTGGATATGATGAGTCGCTTGCCTACGAGGACTTTGATTTTTGGGTCAGATCGGCACGTCAGTTTGATTATTCATATACTCCTGAAGCTTTGGTG
>JANYDR010000435.1 GCA_025363495.1 Cyclobacteriaceae bacterium
GCAAATGGGCCTCAAGCCTATTGTTGTTGTCAATAAAGTTGATAAAAAGAACTGTACTCCGGATGAAGTCCACGAACAGGTTTTCGACCTCATGTATTCTCTTGATGCAACAGAAGAACAGTTGGACTTCCCAACATTCTACGGTTCTGCCAAGAATGGCTGGATGAGTACCGACTGGAAAGTGCCTACAACTGATATCGTCCCATTATTGGATGGTATCATTAAATATATACCTGCTCCAAAGACGGAAGAAGGTCCTACACAGATGTTGATCACATCATTGGAGTACTCTTCTTACATCGGCCGTGTTGCTATTGGTCGTGTTCACCGCGGTTCTGTAAAGCCTGGTCAGAACATAGTTTTAATGAAACGTGATGGCGGCCCAATCGTAAAAAGTAAGATTAAGGATTTGTATGTCTTTGAAGGTTTCGATAAACAAAAAGCGGAAGAAGTAACTGCCGGAGAAATTTGTGCAATGGTAGGTCTCGAAGGTTTCGAGATTGGTGATACTGTTTCTGATCCGCTTGTGCAAGAGGCCATGGAGTCTATCGCTATCGATGAACCTACCATGAGCATGCTCTTTACTATTAACAACTCTCCCTTTTATGGCAAGGAAGGTAAATATGTAACATCACGTCACATTAAAGACCGCCTTAATCTTGAACTGGAAAAAAATCTTGCATTGCGCACTGCCGATACAGGTTCTGCGGATAGCACACTTGTATTTGGTCGTGGCGTACTTCATTTGTCTGTATTGATTGAAACAATGCGTCGAGAAGGTTATGAATTGCAGATCGGTCAGCCGCAGGTAATTTTTAAAACCATTGATGGCGTAAAATCTGAACCTATGGAGGAATTGACGATCGATTTGCCGGAAGCAGATGCCGGTAAGGCGATTGAAACGGTTTCCATGCGCAAGGGTGAAATGACTAACATGGAGCCCAAGGGAGACCGCATGATCCTGAAATTCGCCATGCCCTCGCGTGGTATCATCGGATTGAGAAATTATTTACTGAACGTAACTGCAGGTGAAGCTGTCGTAACCCACCGCTTCAAGGAGTATGCTCCGTATCGTGGAGAAATTCCTGGCCGCATCAATGGTTCATTGATCAGCATGGAGCAAGGTGAAGCGATTCCTTACAGCTTACATAATCTCCAGGACCGCGGTAAGTTCTTTATTGATCCGAGCGATCCGGTTTATGAAGGCCAGGTAATCGGTGAGCATAGCCGTGGTGGTGACCTTGTTATCAATGTTACGAAGACAAAAAAGCTTACTAACATGCGCGCATCTGGTTCAGATGAAAAAATGAGCATCAGACCTCCATTGAGACATTCATTGGAAGAAGCATTGGAATACATCCAGGCGGATGAGTATGTTGAAGTAACACCAAAATCTATCCGTATTCGCAAAATTTATCTTGATGAAGGCGAGCGTAAGCGCAATGGCAATAAAGCTGTAGCCGCAAACTAATGTCATATCATATGTCAGGATACTTTCTGTATCCTGACATTTTTTTATAAATCATTCATTGTTATGGTAAAGCGAAAAAAAACCGTTTTGCTTTTTGTTTGGGTGTTAATGAGCTGTGTGAGTATAGTGGCTGCACAGGTTCCAAAATGGAAGCAAATAGAAGCAAAAGGTGATACACTATACAAGCAAAAGGAATTTAAAGGAGCAATCAAATTTTATAATAAAGCCATTAGTCTCAATGGCTTGAAAGACAAAGAGGCTTATCGCACGGTATACAAGCGGGCCGTCTGCTTTTATAGCACCGGAGACTTTCAGAAAGCACTCAAAGATCTTGAAGTCTTTATACCACAGTACCCAAGTCTTTCTCAGGCTTATATTTTAAAGGCCTTTATCTATCGCGAATTGGGCGACGATGAGAATCAGCTCACCAATCTGGAAACGGCGATGCAACTTCAACCAGCGGATCCTGAGCTATTGAAATGGCGTGGTCTTCTCTATCTTCAGAAAAGTGATTATCTGAGAACAAAGAATGATATGTTACAGGCGCGGCAATTTCAGGACGATTCCGAAATTGAAACCTATTTGGGTTTGAGCTATTACAATCTGGATAAAAAAGACAGTTCGTTGACAAGTTTTAATAAATCAATTGAACTGGACGCCACCTATATGCCTGCTTACCTATATGCCGGCTCTATTTCACTTGAGGAAGGAAGCTTTGATCTTGCATTGCAGTATATTAACCTCGCCCTCAGGCTTGATCCAAAAAACAAAGAAGCTATCTTCTATAAAGGTGTTGGACTTGTAGAGCTGAAAAGGATTGACGAAGGCTGTAGCTTTCTTAACCGTGCATTCTATCTTGGAATGGATGAAGCGGCAGGATATCTTAAGGAATACTGCTACGAGGTAGAGGATTAGTTCCTTCAGGAAATTGGCAGCTGGAAATATCAATTGGCAAAAGAAGAACGAACAACTATTTCCCGATAACATTTTCTAAACCGCCCTTCTTGCCCTATTTTTGCGCATGGCAGAGCAAATTCTCATCCTCGACTTCGGTTCCCAGTATACCCAGTTGATCGCCAGACGCGTACGCGAGCTGAACGTCTACTGCGAGATTCACCCCTTCAATAAAATCCCAAACATTACCCCATCTATAAAGGGAATTATCCTTTCTGGGAGCCCTTGTTCTGTGAGGGACGCTGGCTCCCCGGATGTAGACCTTTCACTCTTCAAAGGAGTACCCTTATTAGGCGTCTGTTATGGTGCTCAATTAATTGCTCAAAAGACCGGTGGAAAGGTCTTGCCTTCGCAGATGCGTGAGTACGGTCGCGCAAAGCTATCGATGGTAAGTCATCACGATGAGTTGTTGAAAGAAATTTCTCTTGATTCACAGGTATGGATGTCCCATGCAGATACTATTGAGTCTATCGGCAATGATTTTGAAATAATTGCAAGTACACAGTCTGTTAAGGTTGCTGCATTCAGAAAAAAAGGAGAGCCGATATACTGCATTCAGTTTCATCCGGAAGTAACTCATACATTAGAAGGAAAAAATCTTCTCAGGAATTTTGTAGTTCACATTTGCGGCTGTGCTCAGGACTGGACTCCGGATTTATTTGTGGAGTCTACAGTAGAAGATCTCAAAAAGAAATTAGGCAATGATAAGGTTGTCATGGCTCTTTCGGGCGGAGTTGATTCTACGGTAGCAGCGATGCTTGTGCATAAGGCCATCGGAAAAAATTTGTATTGCATTTTCGTCGACAACGGACTACTTCGCAAAAATGAATTTGAACAGGTCTTGACTTCTTATAAGGGCATGGGTCTAAATATTAAGGGCGTCGATTCAAAAGAAAAGTTTTATGCCGCATTGAAAGATTTGTCGGAGCCGGAAGCAAAACGCAAAGCCATCGGCAAAACATTCATAGAAGTCTTTGATGAAGAATCACATACTATTTCAGATGTGAAATGGCTAGGTCAGGGTACTATTTACCCGGATGTTATTGAATCAGTTTCCGTAAAGGGACCTTCTGTAACGATTAAGTCCCATCACAATGTGGGGGGCTTGCCTGCAAAAATGAAATTGAAAATAGTGGAACCGTTGAATACGCTATTTAAAGATGAAGTGAGGCTTGTTGGAAAGACATTGAATATCGATCCTTCTATTCTCGGCCGTCATCCTTTTCCTGGCCCTGGGCTTGGTATTCGCATTCTTGGAGATATCACACCTGAAAAGGTACGAATATTGCAAGAGGTCGATTACATTTTCATACAAGGACTTAGAAATCATAACTTGTATGATAAAGTATGGCAGGCTGGCGCGATGTTGTTACCGGTTCAGTCAGTAGGAGTGATGGGTGACGAGCGGACCTATGAGAAAGTTGTGGCACTAAGAGCGGTTGTAAGTGTGGATGGAATGACGGCAGATTGGTCGCACCTGCCCTATGAATTTTTAAGTGAAATG
>JANYDR010000439.1 GCA_025363495.1 Cyclobacteriaceae bacterium
GATTCAGTGTAGTTATCGTCCTTCTCAATGGTTTCAACTTTCTTCTCTTTAATCTTCTTAACTAATCCTTCTAGTTTTTTATTGTCACCGGCTACGGAAACAACATCTGCAAATTGAGCCCCCAATTTAATAAACCCTTCGTAATCCGCAGTCTTAAGGTGGCCGAGCATGTTATCTTCAATGTCGATCATTTTCACTTTACCCATCAGGTCACCTTTGAATTTATGGGTGAAACTGTTGTTGTAGATAGTGAAAACGGTCTTGGTATTTTTGAAGAGAGGATCGTTTTTGTACGTCGTTTTAAGGTATAACGGAATAAAACTTGTGATCCAATCATTGCAATGGACGATATCGGGAGTCCAACCTAGCTTGCGGACAGTCTCGATTACGCCTTTGCAAAAGAAGATAGCACGCTCATCATTGTCTTCGTAGAATTTGTTTTCCTTATCGTGGAAAACCGACTTGCGATGGAAATAATCTTCGTTATCAATAAAATAGACTTGTAGCTTGGCATTCGGAATTGAGGCCACTTTAATAATCAGAGGTTTCTCCTCATCTCCGACGGAAATGTTAATTCCGGACAAACGGACAACTTCATGCAGCCTGTTCTTTCTCTCGTTAATCAACCCAAATCTTGGCACCAGAATACGAATCTCCATCCCTTTTTCCTGCATTGCCTGTGGCAGCTTGCGCACAAATTCGGCTACCTCACAAGTTTGAAGAAAAGGATTGATTTCGCTGGCAACATAAAGAATACGCAGTTTAGACATAATAATGGTTTTTATTAGGAAACAAGGGTACAAAGGTACGCTAAAAACGCCCCGTATTCAACTGTGAATCAATTATAAAGCCTATATTTGCGGCCTTTCAAAAAAAGGGTTTTGATGCACATTTTTGTTGAAATCGGGCCTTTAAAGGCCTATTTGAAGCATCAGCTAACAAGTCATTTTTCTATTGGTTTGGTGCCTACTATGGGTGCCCTGCACAACGGTCACCTAAGTTTGATTCAGACTTCGAAGAAGGAAAATCACATTACCGTTTGTTCTATTTATGTAAATCCGATCCAGTTTAATAATGCTGCTGATTTGGAGAAATATCCAAGAACATTGGAACAGGACATTCGGGTTCTTCAGGATGCAGGATGTGATGCGCTCTTTTGTCCGGGCAATTCGGAAATGTATCGGGAGGCCACCAGGTTAAAGTTTGACTTTGGATCACTTGATAAGGTCCTGGAAGGCGAATTTCGCCCTGGTCATTTTAGTGGTGTGGCGCTCGTCGTTGCCAAGTTTTTCAATATCGTACAACCAGATCGGGCCTACTTCGGGCAAAAAGATTTTCAGCAGTTCAAAGTTATTTCAACGCTTGTTGAGGAATTGAAATTTGATATTCAACTTATATGCGCACCCATTATTCGTGAACATGATGGCCTTGCGATGTCTTCCCGAAATGTTCGACTGAATACAGATGAAAGGACCCGGGCGGTAGTATTGAGTCAAAGCCTGCGAGAATCAAGGGATAGACTTCTGAAAGGAGAATCTTTTTCCGCTATAAAGAAATTTGTGATGGATAAGTGCATCCAGAGTAATGTAAGGTTAGAATACATTGCCCTTGCTGATCGCGAAAATTTTTCTCTGTTGGATAATGTTAGGGAACCTGGCCGGGGTATCATCTTAATAGCCGCTTATGTTGGCGAAATCAGATTAATTGATAATTTGTTTTTGACAGAGAATTAAATTGAATACTTCATATCTTACCTTTCGAAGAATAAATCAACATTATTGCCCAAAGCGCTGAAAAATATTTTACAGTACATCGTGATGATCTTACTCACGGCTGGACTTCTATGGTTTTCCCTTAGAGGATTAAAGGGAGAAAATAAAATGGAGTTTATCTGGAGCGGTTGGGAAAAGTCAAATAAAATGTGGTTGATGCTGATGGCTGTAATAGCATTTATAAGCCATGCAGTCAGGGCGGAGCGCTGGAGAATGTTACTCATGCCTTCTGGAAATAACATCAAACTAAGCAGTAGTTTCTTGTCTCTTATGATTGGCTATCTGGTTAATCTTGCCGTTCCGAGGGGAGGCGAGGTATCACGATGCTATAATCTATATCAACTTGAAGACACTCCGGTCGAAGTTTCTTTTGGAACTGTAGTAGTTGAGCGTATTGTTGATGTGCTTTGCCTGCTGATCGTTATCATTATCGCATTCATAGTTGAATGGGAAAAGCTGATTGAGTTTTTATCCAGCCTGAGAGCAATACCAGGATCAACAGGAAATAATTCTACTATTTCATTATGGATAATTATTGCTTTTATAGGAATGCTGGGACTTGGGTTTGTTGCATGGCGTTTCCGCAAAAATGAAAGACTGTTGAAAATTATAATGGGATTTAAAGAAGGTTTGTTATCAATTTTCAGGCTTAAGAATAAATGGCTTTTTATTTTCTACTCGTTATTCATTTGGTTTTTGTATTTCGTCATGAGCTATTGCGTAATACAAGCATTCGAAACCACAAGTTTTCTCGGCTTCAAAGCAGTACTTGCTGTTTTTGCATTAGGAGCAATTGCAATGGCGGCTCCACTTCCCGGCGGTGCGGGCTCCTATCACGTTATTGTACCAAAAGGAATGGAAGTGCTCTTCAACCTTCCAAGTGATGACGCAGTGGCTTTTGTTTTCATTTTTCATGCATGGCAAACTGTGATTATGATTGCAGGAGGCTTAGTATCTTTAATTATCAGTTACTCGATAATTCGATGGAGAAAGCAGCCGACAAAATAAAAAGCCTCGCCGAGACAAAGCAGATCGTTCTTCAGTGGAAAAAGAATGGGAAGAAAGTTGTGTTCACTAATGGCTGCTTTGATATTCTTCATCTTGGTCATGTGGATTATCTTGAAAAAGCCAGAGGCCTTGGTGATAAGCTAGTGCTGGGGTTGAATACAGATGATTCTGTTAGCAGGTTTAAGGGTCCGTTTCGACCTATTCAGGATCAGAATTCGAGAGCACACATTTTGGCGTCTTTGCAGTTTATTGACCTGGTTGTATTTTTTAACGAAGACACGCCTTTTGATCTGATTTCGGCCCTGGTGCCCGATATTTTGGTAAAAGGGAGTGACTATTTGGCAGAAAATATCGTTGGCGCAGATGTTGTTAAAAGCAATGGAGGAGTGGTAAAAACGATCGAATTTGTTCCGGGGTATTCTACCACCCGAATAGTAGAGAAAATAAAAAAAACTTAATAAAAAAAATATGGGCTTTGGTGCATTGATTATTGGTGGAATCTTTATGCTGATTGGCTGGCTCGTCAGCTCTCGTTTAAAAAATAAATTCAAAGAGTATTCGCAGGTACATCTCACAAAAGATTTGACGGGTGCTGAAATAGCGCGTCTGATGCTGGCTGATAATGGAATTCATGATGTGCAAGTGGTAAGTGTGGAAGGGCAATTGTCTGATCATTACAACCCTGCTACAAAAACCGTCAATCTTAGTAAGGAAGTATTTTACGGACGCAACGCGGCCGCCGCAGCCGTTGCCTCGCATGAATGTGGTCACGCCGTTCAACATGCAAATGCGTACAGCATGCTTCAACTTCGTTCTGCGATGGTGCCAATTCAAAGCATCAGCGCAACGGTATTGAATTTTATGATGATGGCTTTGATCTTCGGCGGTATTTTTGCCGGTGGTATTTTTTCTTTGAAGACGGCATTGCTGGTTATGATTGTGTGTTATGCCGTATTTGCATTGTTTGCTCTTATAACATTGCCGGTAGAGTTTGATGCGAGCAACCGTGCGTTAGCCTGGGTGAAGTCACGCAACATCGTTACTCCAGGTGAATTCGATATGGCACAAGACGCGCTTAAGTGGGCTGCTATGACATACGTGGTTGCTGCAATCGGTGCAGTCACAACACTCGCTTATTATGTGATGATGTACTTAGGCATCGGTGGGCGTGATGAATAATTGAATAACAACGCCAGTGTTGGTGTTTTTCCCCAACATAAGTGAAAACTTTAAACCCGCTTCGGCGGGTTTTTTTATGCCCTAAACC
>JANYDR010000463.1 GCA_025363495.1 Cyclobacteriaceae bacterium
TCTTTAAAGGCTTCCAGAATACTGGCAGACGATTCGGATACACCGTAATTACTTTGAACCTGAAGGATAACCGTAACGACTCTGTTGAGCAGAATGGCAAATACAAAGTAGTTAAGAAATAGGGAGAGTTTTATTTTCCACTGAGACATGCTGCTGGGGTTGAATTTTCTTTATGATTTGTTAGATCAAACGTAGAGATTTTTTATCAAAGATTGTGAAGATTGATAAACGCATTTTTAACCACTAAGTCACCAAAGCACTAAGTAAGTCACAATTATGTCAAAGACTTCTTCAGGATAAGAGTCTGAGTGTAAATCAGACGGCGAGCGCAAACTACTGATACGACAGTGAAGAAGTAATCGGTTAGCAGTAATCGGCAATCGGTTAATAACATGTCGATAGAAGTGTATGGTTTCGTCTCGGAGTTGTGGTCTTATAGCCTTGATTAATAATGCGCTTTTGTCTGTAGTGTAAATTGCATCGGAAAAGAAGATTCCCTAAGAGTACTTAGTTAGGGAATAATTGACCGATGAAGCAAGGTTTACTGATCGTTTCATTTGTTTTTATTGCCTTCACACTTTACGGACAAAAATTTTCCGTCGTGGGGCAGGTTGTTGATACGCTTTCCAATCCGATCGCGTCTGCTACTGCTGTTATTCTGAATCCTAAAGATTCATCTGTTATAAGTTTTTCAGTCAGCGATGCACATGGGGTTTTCGAAATAAAGGATATGAATGCCGGAACATATCTTTTGAAGATCACTTTTGTGGGCTTGTCATTGATCACGAGAAGGATTTCTACTCCAACGAATTCAACTGTTGTTAATGTAGGCCGGATAAAAATGAGGCAGGTTAGCAAACAACTGGATGAGGTAATCATTAAAGGCGACAAAGCACCGGTCACGGTAAGGCGTGATACAATTGAATTTAATGCAGAATCTTTTAAGACCAAAGCCAATGCTACTGTTGAGGATCTGTTAAAAAAATTACCAGGAGTTGAAGTTGATACCGATGGCAACGTAAGCGCTCAGGGCGAACAGGTGCAACGGGTTTTGGTAGATGGAAAGGAATTTTTTGGCAAAGATCCCAAACTGGCAACTCGTAATATTCCAGCGAACGCAATTGATAAGGTACAAGTGTTTGATAAAAAATCGGCACAGGCAGAGTTCACTGGCATAGAAGATGGTGACCGTGAGAAGACAATCAATATTGAATTGAAGAAAGATAAAAGGAAGGGCACCTTTGGAAAAATGATGGCAGGCGGTGGAACGAATGATCGCTATCAGTCGAATGCCAGCCTGAATAGCTTTGACAAAGGAAAGCAGTTGTCATTTCTTGGAATGGGTAACAACATTAATGAGCAGGGCTTTTCAACTTCAGATTTTCAGAGTTTTACTGGCGGGCAGGGTGGTGGAAGTCAAAGCGGAGTGCCGATTAATACTGGCAGACAAAATGGTATAATGACCAATTATGCCGGAGGAGTTAATTTTAATCGTGACATAACCCCCAAAACTCAGATCATGTCAAATTATTTTTATAACCATCTTGGCCTGAACATTACCAGGAAGACGCACCGTATCAATTATCTTCCCAATGATAGCAGTTACTTCTATGATGAAAACTCCCGGCAGTTGAGCAGTGCAGATAATCACCGTATAAATATTACTGCAGATCATAAGATTGATTCAGTCAATTCTTTGAGATCTACCAATAATTTTAGTTACTCAAATTCACAGCAAAACTCACAGACAAACGGAAGGACTACATTAACAGATAGTATGCTACAAAATACCAGCAACCGTCTTAATTCCAGTTTACAAACAAACTATACGCTGAGTTCTGCGTTGCTTTACCGGCATCGATTTGCAAAAAAAGGAAGATCATTTTCAACTAATCTTACACTGGGATTAACTCAGACTAACGCCAGTGGAAGTCTGCAGTCGACGAATCAATATTATAACACCAATCCGGGCACGCAGGAAATCGTTCAAAAAAATACACAAGATTCAGACAACCAATCTTACGGGGCAGTATTTACTTACATTGAGCCATTGGGCGGAAGAAAATATCTTGAAGGAACGTATTCTATCAAAACAAACCTGAATCAGGTAGACCGGGAAGTATTTGACGAAAAGAATGGTCAGGAGACTATCAATAACCAGCTTACCAATAAATATAACAGCATTTATGTATACAGCAGACCCGGAATGAATCTGCGGTTTAACATGGATAAGTATAATCTATCCATTGGCGCGAACTACCAGAATACTTCTCTGAATGGGGATCTTATTTCGAAAGGTCAAAAAATTAGTAAAACATTTGAGAGTGTTCTGCCATCTTTTCATTTTAATTATGATTTTTCAAAGGTTAAGCATCTTCGCATGGATTATGAAACAATCATGCAGGAACCCAGCATTCAGCAGTTGCAACCGGTGATAGACAATAGTGATCCATTGAATCTTTCAACTGGTAACCCGAACCTGCGACCTTCTTACCAGCATCGGTTGACCTCCAATTTTACTGCGTTCAATCCGGATAAGTTCATGAATTTTTTTGCGTTTATCACTGCGAGCTATGTTCTTAATCCGGTTATCAGTTCGCAGACGGTCAATGCGAACCTTGTGCGGCTTACCAAGCCGATCAATGTGAAGGATAATGTCAATCTGACCGGCAACTTTAATTTCAGCTTGCCAGTAAAAAAACTGTTCAGTCGTTTCAGTGTAGGTCCCGCACTTGGGTATTCTCAAGGAATTAATTCGCTGAATGAGAAGTTGAGTAATGTCTGGCAGCAATCATTGGGAGGAACCGCACGGTATAATTTTACATTCAAAGATTTTATAACAGTGGATTTAAGTGCGAACCTCAGTCACCAACAAACTACTTACGAATTTAACACACAAAACAATCAGGAGTATTTTAATAAAACGTATTCCGCAGAGACGACGATAAGCTTTTTGAAAAGATATCAGTTCTATACTGATTTTGATTTTCTGGATTATAACAGCCAGACGACAAATTATAGTCAAACCATACCGTTATGGGACATTGCCATCTCGCGTTTTATTCTAAAAGATAATGCTGGCGAATTTAAAATAGGTGTCAATAATTTACTTGATCGAAGCCTGAGCGTGATACAATCGGCATCAACGAATTACCTTCAGCAGCAAGTCACTAATAACCTGGGGAGGTATTTTATGGTCAGCTTCACGTATTCACTTAATAAGCAACTTGCTCCGGCGAATAACAGGCGACGTGGACCCCGTGGACCTGATGGTGGCGGTATGCGGGATGGAGGTATAAGAAGACAGAGGCCATAGTGGTGAATGAATTTACCAGTCAACCACTATCTTTGAGAATGCGAAATATTTTTTTGGTACTCTTTTTAGCGATGGCAAAATCCACCTTTTCACAAGTCTATATTCCAAAATTTGACATCCAGGGTCATCGTGGTTGTCGGGGATTAAAACCTGAGAATTCTATTCCAGCCTTCATTGCTGCGTTGGACTCCGGAGTTACTACGGTGGAGCTTGACGTGGCTATTACTAAGGACAGACAAATCATAGTGTCGCATGAGCCATGGATGTCGGCTGCCATTTGTCAGAATCCTTCCGGAAAAGTCATTACCTCAAAAGATGAGATGAAGTACAACATTTATCAAATGATGTATGAAGAGGTAAAACAGTGGGACTGCGGTTCAAAGGGCAATGAGAAATTTCCAGAACAAGAAAAAATCAGTATGTACAAACCCTTGTTGAGGGATGTAATACTCGCAGTTGAAAATCATATTAAGAATTTTACAAAATACGAGGTAGACTATAACATTGAAATTAAAAGCTTACCGGGGGGTGATGACAAATTTCATCCAAAGCCGGAGGAATTCTCTGAAATGGTGTATGCTTTAATAGATCAATACCTCCCTATGGAGCGTGTGGTAATACAGTCGTTTGATTTTCGTGTGTTAAAATACTGGCATAAAAAATATCCCGATGTTCGACTCGCTGCGCTGGTTGAGAATCTAAAAACAATTGACGAGAACATTAAGGACCTTGGTTTTGCACCTTCCATCTATAGCCCGGATTATAAATTGCTCGATAAAGAAGAGGTAAAGCATTGCCATGAACTAAAAATGCGCGTCATTCCCTGGACAGTGAACGATCCTATTGAGATGATTGCATTGAAAGGAATGAATGTGGATGGATTTATAACGGATTATCCTGATCGGGCGAGGAAGATAAAGATGACGTTGGCTTTAAAAGCTAAAGGGCAGAAGTAGCCATGACCGGTGGTCGGAAAGCAGTAACCAACGTCAAAATTTTGAAATAATATTGAATGAGATGTCCCGATTCTTAAATTCCATTTGTTATAGAAATATAATCTAAACTATTAACAGAATCTACCGATCACTGAATACCGACTTCTGATTACCTTTTTACACATGATACGTCAAGCCAAATTATCCGACGCAAAAGCAATTGTGTCATTGCTCGTTCAACTTGGATATCCTGATCTAAACGAACAGTTAGTGGAGGAAAAGATCAAACTCCATGAACAACCGGGATACTCTATTTTAGTTTCGGTGATTGACGATAAAGTTATAGGCTTTATTTCAATGCATTGGTTTGAGTTGATGCATTGGAAAGGGCGCCTGGGACGATTCACTTCATTTTGCATTGATGAGAAGTTCAGATCGCAGGGAGTTGGTCAGGAATTATTGAAGGCAGGTGAGAAATTATTGCTGGAGCAGGGCTGTATCAAACTTGAGGTTACCAGCAATTTGCGACGCACGAAGACACATGAGTTCTATTTGAAAGCGGGGTATGGAGAAGATTCGCGGAGGTTTGTTAAAATGAAAGGTTCTAAGTTCTAAGTTCTGGGTTCTGGGTCTAAGTTGGGGATGTGTTCGCCTGTTGACGATGCATAACTGGCAATCGTAATGATTATACCGTGGGCCAAGAAGAAAATTGCGGGTTGGGGTTGATGGGTGAAAAAAGGTTTCGCCTACGGGAGTCGGGTGTTCACCGACGGGGAGCGGGGAATGGCCGTTTTCCTTTATCCGCGGGGCACTTTTGCGCGTTTCTTTGAGAAAAATAAAACAATATGGAATCGCAAAACACTTCCCCGTATCAAGATCACAGAGAGGACCGACGTCAAAGAAGAAGAGATCTCCGTCAGCAAGGCAGAAGTCCCCTCGGCGGAGTTATCCTTGTCATTATTGGCGCAGGACTACTTGCTCAACAAATGGACCTTGGTCTTCCTCATTGGGTCTTCTCCTGGCCAATGATTCCGATTGCTATTGGCTTGTTCATTGGGGCTAAACACAATTTTCGTTTCGGTGGATGGATCATACCAATATTCGTTGGTCTAGCATTTCTGATGGAAGATGTATTTCTTGGATATGACGTAAGACATTACTTCTGGCCAACCGTGATCATTCTAATTGGATTATTCATGATCATCCGACCGCGCAGGCGCAAATGGGATACTGACTTTGTAGCAGGAACAAACGATACTACAGCCGGCGACTTTATTGATTCTTCAATTGTGTTTGGTGGAGCTAAGAAAACAGTGATCACGAAAAATTTTCAAGGCGGAAGAATTGAAAATATTTTTGGTGGTACGGACCTTAATATGATGCAGGCCGACTTTAAAGGCACTGTAGTAATGGATTTCAGTGTAATGTTTGGCGGAGTTAAATTACTAGTGCCTCCGCAATGGATTATTAAAAATGAAATCGCGGCGATCCTTGGCGGAATTGATGACAAGCGTCCGGTGGTGCCAGATGCTGATCCAAATAAAGTACTTGTATTAAGAGGCACTGTCACATTCGGTGGTCTGGACATTAAAAGTTACTAATATGAAATGGTACGTAGCGAAAATTGTTTTTAAAATCTGCACCGCTGGTCGTCCGCAGTTTGACGAACACCTCAGATTAATAAGCGCCACAGGTTTCGAAGAAGCTTTTCTGAAAGCGCGCATCCTTGGTCTAACAGAAGAAGATCATTTCATCAACGATAATGATCAGCCGGTAAAATGGGAATTTATTAATGTAGCAGAATTGCTTCCTTTGCATGAATTAACAGACGGGCTTGAGGTGTATTCTCAAATTAAAGAAACGGAAGAGGCAGGTCAGTATGTTCATTATGTACATCAAAAGGCTGCCTCTCTGCAACTGACTTATCGCCCTGCATTCTAACGTGTCAAAGCCCATACTTCCATACAAAAGGATTATTATAGGCTATTTCGGCTGGTGGTCAATATGGATTGTAGCTCAATTTATTCTTCTGACACAAAATGGATTTGACTGGAGCCACGCTTTGATCGATGCGATTGTAACACAGTTGGTGTTTGCTCTTGCAGGGTATACTATCAATACCTCCATGCACTCCTATCAGCCGAGTGGCAGAAATTCTATATATGTGTTGGGATGGAGCCTGGCCTTAACGGCATTATGCATTTTTTTTCAACGCTGGATTCTTTTCGAAATCATTGGAGAAGACGAAAAGTACAATCATCTTTTAGACAATACGCTTATTATTCGAGGTGCCTTCGGATGGCTCACGATTATTTTGATCGCCATACTCACCTGGTTCTGGGTTTATGTGTCCGAGCGTAAAGAAAATGAAAAGCGAAAAGACGACGCAACCCACCTTGCCCGCGAAGCAGAGTTAAGTAATCTACGCCAACAGTTGCAACCTCATTTCTTATTCAACAGCCTTAATTCGATCAGCGCACTCGCAGGCTCACGCCCGGAAGAAGCCAGGAAAATGATTCAGCAACTTTCAGATTTTCTGCGAGGCACGATAAAAAAGGATGACAGCACATTGCTGACACTGGAAGAAGAGCTTAGTCATCTTCAGCTTTATCTCGATATTGAAAAAGTCAGGTTCGGACATCGCTTGAATACGGTCATTCAAAAAAGCGAAGAAACCCTTAATCTGAAACTTCCATCGTTACTCCTTCAACCGATTGTTGAAAACGCTATTAAATTTGGTCTCTACGATACCATTGGAGAAATCACCATATCAATCTCCACCCGAAAGGAGAATAATTTTCTATGGCTTGAAGTAAAAAATCCATTTGATCCTGCAACTTCAGTTCCGAAACGAGGAACAGGGTTCGGATTATCTTCGGTACAACGAAGACTTTATCTTCTTTACTTTAGAAATGATTTGTTGGTAACGTTGCAAGAGGAAAATATTTTTACAACCACTATTAAAATACCACAAACGGTATGATCAATGTATTACTGATAGATGATGAACCGCTCGCGCGCAGTATTGTAAGAGAATATTTACAATCACATTCTGATTTTACGATACTGGCAGAATGTAATGACGGATTTGAAGGCGTAAAAGCAATTGCTCAATACAAACCTGACTTGATTTTTCTCGACATTCAAATGCCAAAGATCAACGGATTTGAAATGCTTGAGCTTGTCGAGGATCCTCCGGCAGTAATTTTTACGACTGCCTTTGATGAATATGCTATGCAGGCATTTGAAAGGCACGCTGTGGATTATTTATTAAAACCATTCAATAAAGATCGCTTTGATAAAGCTATCTCTAAATGGAAGTACAACCGTGCCGTAGCTCAATCAAATACGGATGAATTTCTTGAGAGTACTTCCCAACCGGAAGAGAGATCAAGAATCGTAGTCAAGAAAGGAATTAATATTGTCATCCTTCCAATTCATACTGTCTATTATTTAGAAGCTTTTGATGACTATGTGAAGATTTATACAAAAGATGGGTTTTATCTAAAGAAAAAGACGATGGCCCATTATGAGAAGGCGCTTGATCCAATGAAGTTTGTCCGTGTGCATCGTTCGTATTTATTGAACATTCAGGAACTTACTCGCATTGAGCCGGCGGAAAAGGATAGTCATATTGCGTTGCTAAAGAGCGGGGCGAAAGTGCCGTTGAGTCAGAGTGGGTATCAAAAACTTAAAGAAGTACTGGGGATTTAGATTTGTCACGTGTTGGTGGAAAACACCAACACTGGCGGAGAGGTACTGGGTATGTAAGTTGGCAGTTCACAATTTATACAATTGACAATAGTGCTATCACGTGACAGAACTTTGTCAATTACACTTTGTCAATTGTCAACTATTTAATTCATGGGGTGCAGGTCCAACTTAAGCAATTGCTTCTTTAAGAAACTCATTCAAAGGCTTCATCACCTTAC
>JANYDR010000479.1 GCA_025363495.1 Cyclobacteriaceae bacterium
AAGACCGTCACGGCAACTCGCTCGGAGAGATAATGGAAGACGGTGACATCGACGTTAATTTTGAAATGGTTGTAGCAGGGCTCGCCTGGACAACGACACCAACCGAAGAACTGGAGGCGCTAAAACAGCATGCCCGTGACCGTGGAATAGGTCTTTGGACAGAGGAAAATCCCACTCCTCCCTGGCTTTGGCGCAGACAACAATCAATGCTGCAATCAAAGTCTAATTGAGTTTTTCGGCCAATTGAGTTTTTGCGCGGCGGCAGACGGTGAGGCAATATTCGATGTAAACTAGCTTTTCCTTTATCCTTCCGTACTTTTGTCGTCTCAAAAAAATCAATGGAGAAAGACAAACGTTTTGTAGTAATTTTAATTCTTGGACTACTATCTGCTATTGGTCCCTTTTCGATAGACATGTACCTGCCCGGCTTCCCGGCCATGGCAAAAGACCTGAATACATCCGTGGATGTCGTCGCGTATTCATTGTCCAGCTTTTTCATCGGTGTTTGTGTTGGGCAAATGTTATGTGGTCCTCTGTTGGACCGTTTTGGAAGGAAGCGTCCTTTGTACGGTGGCTTGATTCTTTACATCCTGGCATCTTATGGGTGTATTGTTTCACCCTCTGTTGAGTGGCTTATATTTTTTAGGTTCTTCCAGGCATTAGGTGGTTGTGTTGGAATGGTTGCTCCGCGTGCCATCATTCGCGACATGTTTCCGTTGGATGAAAATGCAAAGATTTTATCATACATGATTTTGATCCTTGGTGTTTCACCAATCCTTGCGCCAACCGTTGGTAGTTATGTGATAGCCGAATTTGGATGGAGCTCTGTATTTATTGTTCTGACAGTTGTAACCATACTTATTTTTATCTCTGTAATTTTCTGGCTTCCCGAAAGCAGGCAACCCAATCCTTCTTTTTCTCTGAAACCGAAACCGATAATTGACAGCTTCATGAAAGTGATGAAGCACCCACAATTTTATACCTATGCCATGGCAGGAGGGATTGCTTCATCAGGTCTGTTTGGTTACCTGGCAGGATCTCCATTCATCTTCATGGAATTATATGGCGTCAGTGAGCAGCAATATGGTGGAATCTTTGCTCTTATCGCGGCAGGTTTAATTACAAGCAGTCAGCTGAATAATCTTGTATTAAAAAAGTATACGAGCGAACAGATCATGAAAGTTGTTTTGATTCTTCAGACAGTTTTTGGTGTTATTCTTTTTGTAGGGGCGTCGTTTGATTTCCTTGGACTATATGGAATTATCTTTTTTATCTTTCTCTTTCTGAGTTGTCAGGGATTTAGTTTTCCGAATTCAGCAGCTTTATCCATGGCACCATTTGACAAAGAAGCCGGCAGTGCTTCAGCTTTGATGGGAGCGTTGCAAATGGGGCTAGGCTCACTTGCGTCCGCAGCGGTTGGACTTATGGCTGCTCAAACGGCGATGCCGATGACAGGCGTAATGGCAACGGGCGCTATCATAGGATTGATTATTCTTCTTATTGGTAGTAAACGGGTTATCATTGCCAGCAAGAAAATTGATGTTGAGGAACAGACGCTGGATCTTATTGAGAAATATTAATGCGTTGATGTGCGGATCATCTGTTTGCCTATTAATCCAAAATACAATTATTTTCCCTCTTGATTAATCTTGCAGATTGGGAATCGAATTCCCAATCTGCAAAAGAATTACTTACTTATTCAAGTATTAAATGAAACTACTCACTTCGTTAATTCTGCGAAAGTGAGAATAGAATAATAGCGATAATAATCCCCCCGATAACCGCCAGTGCAATTTTTGTTGCGCTATAAGGTCTGCTACCCTGGACTTCTCCCGTTCGCGCATTGATGATGAATTGATAAACCTTTTCTTTGTATTTGTACGCACTGATCCACACCGGAAGCAAGATGTATTTGAAAGTAGGATTCTTATACGTCGTGCTTACGGAATGAATTCTTTGCCGATCGCCACCGATATCAGATTGTATTGTTTGGGTAATAGTTTCCTGCATACGGTTTTTGCCTTCGATATATGCGGTCGGCAGGTCGATCTGGAAATTCTCCGTACGGAAACCACTGAGATACTGATCGTTATAAGCAACCACATTTTTTAAATCCCATGGCTCTAATGAGCGAAGCTTCTGCTTGGGCAAGGTATTGCTGGCCTCAATTAGTATGTCGT
>JANYDR010000493.1 GCA_025363495.1 Cyclobacteriaceae bacterium
TAATTTCAGTTTCCTTTAGATTTCTTTTCCTCAGAGATTCTCCTTTCAGTTCGATTCGATGTGCGTCATGCACGATTCTGTCAAGGATAGCATCCGCAATTGTTTTCTCTCCGATGATGTCATACCATTGTTTAACGGGAAGCTGTGAGGTGATTATAAAAGAACTTTTCTCATGCCGGTCTTCGATGATCTCCATGAGGGCGGCCCTGCCCTGAGCATCGAAGGGCTGTATGCCAAAATCATCGAGGATAAGTAAATGTTGCTTCTCTAACTTTGCCATTTCACGTACATAAGAATCATCAGCCTTAGCCATCTTAAGTTTAGCAATGAGTTTTGCTGTATTTGCATAAATAACCCTGTAGCCATTTATACAGGCCTGGTGGCCCAGAGCAGAAGCAAGATAACTCTTCCCTACACCTGTGCTGCCCGTAATAATGATGTTTTGCTTCTTTTCAATAAACGTGCAATCAGCTAAACGATGCACTTCGTTTTTATCAAGATTACGCTTCTCATAGATAATATTTTCTATGCCGGCCTTGTATCTGAACTTGGCATTAAAAAGACCGCGTTCAATTTTACGGTTCTGCCTGTCGTCCCATTCCGATTCAATTAAAAATCCGGTCATCTCATCAGGTGTGTACTGATTCATTTGCCCAGCTTCCATTGTTGTACGGAAGGCTCTGAGCATTCCGTAGAACTTCATGTGTTTCATTTTTTCAAGCGTTGTTTCATTCATTGGTTTTTGTTTTAGGTTAGTAATTATTCGTAGTAATCCTCTCCGCGGATGTTGTCATGCGCGGGCATCTCTAATTGTTGGTTTTCTTCTGATACATCCGTGTAATCATCGAGTCCCTTCTCAAGTATGGTTTGTATTATTTTATAGTTGTAATAACCATACCCGAGTGCACGGCGGCAGGCGTTGATCAATCTTTCCTTGCCTACTTTCTTAACAAAACTTAATACACCCATACAGGATTTATAAGCCTGCTCGGGATGTTGTTTCTTTTCCAGTATGTGCCCGATAAAAAGTTTTACATCGGGATGAATGGACTCTGCCCATTGCATAAACTTATCTGCCGACCAGTCGCTTACAAAACGATGCGTGGAGGCCATGTGTTCTTCCACCGTAGTATAATTATACGGGCTGCGTAAGCGTTTGTGCAGAGCAATGCGCTCGTACTTGTAAAAAATTTCAACTGTGCTTTTTGAGTAAATGATTTTTACTTTTCGTCCCAGGTATTTATAAGGCACACTGTAGTAATGCTTATCGTCATTGAGGCAAATGTGCCCGTTTTTCATTACTGTTACTACGTTTTGCTTCTTAAACTCATAGCGCATGGCAGGTAACGGCTGGAGGGTTTTCTTTTCTACTTCATCGAACTGTTGCCTGCGGCTGTAATTACGGCCTTTCATAGTAATGCTGTTATGTTCTTCCAGATAAGGACGCATGGTTTGATTTAAGCTGATCAGGGAGGTAGAAAGTTCCTTGGGCATATTGGCATAGATGCGCGTGTAAAGTATTTTAACCGCACCTTCTACCAGCGCTTTATCTTTTGGGTGATAGGAACGCGCAGGGAGAATGGTAAATTGATAATGATCGGCAAAATCCTCAAAGGCCTCGTTTAAGGTAGGCTCATACTTACTGCTTTTGATAACTGCTGATTTTAAATTATCAGGAACAACAGCCTGCGGCACGCCGCCAAAATAATGAAGGGCATTCTCACAGGCAGTAATAAAATCTTCCTTCTTCTGACTCGCACAGGCTTCTACATAAGTAAGCTGACTCGAGCCGAGCACGGCCACAAAGATCTCTACGGATTGTATTTCTCCTGTATCCGGTTCTACTATCTGTAATTTAACTCCGGCAAAGTCAACGTACATTTTATCTCCCGCCTTATGTACCATGTGCATTACCGGATTAACTCGCTTCTGCCACGCGGTGTAGTAAAGACAAAACCTTGTGTAACGATAACCTCCGGGATATTTTTCTAAATATTCTTTCCAGAGTTTTTCTCTCGTAACTCCTTTCTTGCGCATCTCTTTATCCGCATAAGGGAAAAAACCTTTCAGGTTCTCATAACGCTCCGAAG